>NZ_PPQR01000078.1 GCF_002902085.1 Staphylococcus simiae | reverse complement strand
ATGATATGGTTCGTATATATCTCATTAATAGCTTAAGAGAGGTTGCCGAGGTCAGTATAAACATTTAAAATTGATATTAAATATCTAACAAAATAGAGTCTGAGAAAAATGATTCTATAATAAATTTTACGATTGGCAATAACTGTTTGTATTATAACATGTTGATAAAGTCACGTTTTATAATACTAGTCAGTCTTGCCAGAGTGAAAGGGACTCGTCATCAAAAATTCATGTGTTGATTTTTTACATTAATGTGCAAGACGGGTACCTACGAAATAATTTGTTGTGGAACAATTATTTTGTCAACTCTCATGGAGTATATTATGACAATATTATTTGTGTTATTAATTATTATAGTGACATATTTTAGCCGACGATTGATTAATCGTTTAATGGATCAACAACATATCTATCAAGCACGAATGGTAGCTACAACAGTTACTATAGTTTGTTGTGTTTTAGTTTATTTATTAATTCAAACAATGATGCCATATGTGATAAAAATTATGGATTTGTTTTATCATTCTTAACTATTGATGATTAGCACATGTGCATCATGACAGTAGCAAATACATGTATCTTAAGTTTTATGAACGTAATGAAAATGATGAGGTGACATAATGAAAATATATAGCCAAGGAGACCAAGCTATAGTCATTGCTATAGAAAAAGAAGTTTCTAAAAGTTTAACTGAAGATCTATTGACGTTACGTGACTATTTAGTTAAACAAAATTATCCGTTTATAACGGAAATTGTGCCAACAGAGTCTGATATGATGATTTGCTATGATGCTAGAGACATGATTAAACATCATAATATACAATCCCCATTCTTATATATGAAGGCATTGGTAGAGTCGATTCATTTAGATATTAAACATGACTTTAGTAACCAAAGCGATATTGAAATACCAGTTATTTATGGAAGTACTTATGGTCCGGATTTAACACAGTTATTAAAAGAATACAAAATATCTTTAGATACTTTTATAAACTTACATACCAATAGCCAATATTTTGTTTCTATGATGGGGTACTCACCAGGCTTCCCTTATTTAACAGGTATGAATAAAAAATTATTTGTTAATCATACGAGTAACCGTAAAAAATTTATTCCAGCTGGATCAGTCGTTATTGAAGGTAAAAAGTGTGGCATTGTGACAACGGATACATATAATGACTGGCTTGTAATTGGTTTTACACCTTTAACATTATTCAATCCTAATAATGATGATTTCGCGTTATTGAAGTTAGGAGATAACGTTAAATTTAAACAAATTAAAGAAAACGAAATAGAATTGGGAGCGTTTGATCATGTCAATCATAATAGAAAATAGTGGATTATTTAGTAGCTTTCAAGACTTTGGTAGAAAAGGTTATGAACACGATGGCGTTATAGCGTGTGGTGCTCTAGATACTTTGGCTCATGAAATTGCTAATCGTTTAGTTGCTAATGATAAACACGAAGCTACACTTGAAATGACGAATAAAATGCCAACTATACGCTTTACAGAACCAACTTTGATTGCTTTAGCCGGTGGACATGTTAAAGCATATACTGAAAATATGACTATTCAACCCTATAAACTATATTTATTAGACGAGGGTGATGTACTCCGTTTTAAAGAGACGAGTTATACTTCCCGTGTTTATTTAGCTGTAGGTGGAGGATTTAAACTTAGTTCGTGGTTAGGTTCTTATTCAACAGATTTCAATGTGAAAATTGGTGGTTTTTTTGGAAGACAATTACAAAACGGCGATCAGATAGAATTGAAACGAGACTATACATCACGTCATCATAAACTATTTAAAAATTTAGCAGATACTAAAAAGACAGATTGGGGCATCGATGGCTATGCATTATCATTTAATTATATGTCAGATGTATTCCATGTCATTAAAAATAAAGGGACTCAAGATTTTAAAGAAGATGCAGTTCATCGTTTTACAAAATATGATTACAAAGTAACGAGTAAAGCTAATCGCATGGGAATGATTCTTGAAGGTGAAAAGATTAAAGCTTTTTATGATGATATGCCTCCATATCAAACGGTAAAAAAAGGAACGATTCAAATAAAAAGAGATGGTACCCCAATTATTTTATTGAATGATCATTATACTTTAGGTAGCTATCCACAACTTGGTACTATTGCTAGCTATCATTTAACTAAATTAGCACAAAAACCCCAAGGTGCAAGATTAAAATTTCAATTTATAGATATTGAGACTGCTGAAAAGAACTTAGTTAAATATAGTAATTGGTTAAATCAATTATTTCATGGCATTGAATATAGAATGCAAATAGAGATGAATAAATAAGTATCATATATTCATATACGCCTTGCGATTGATGTATTAAAAATTGTTTTAAAGTATGATTGAATAAGAAGGTATGTCAAACTATTTAGCCATTATATTAATTTATTTACATAGAAAAGTGTGTTTTTACTTGAGTTTTGACTAAAATTACTCTATATTAATTAATTGAACTATGTTTCTTGTTACAATTTGATTACAAAACAATTTCAATAAATTAAATAATGACAAATGATTTTATAAGTTCTAACAGAACACGTCACATATTAAAGCGTTTATATGTTCAATAATTAACATGTTGATGTTAAATCCTATCTTGTTAGATTTATAACTAGATTAAGTGTATTTAATATTTAACATAACGGGGGAAAGAATTATGAGTTCACAAAAAAAGAAAATCAGTCTTTTTGCGTTCTTCATATTAACAGTTATTACAATTACTTTGAAGACGTATTTTTCTTATTATGTTGATTTTTCTTTAGGTGTTAAAGGGTTAGTACAAAATTTAATTTTGTTAATGAACCCATATAGTTTAATAGCACTTATATTAAGTGTCTTCTTATTTTTCAAAGGAAAAAAAGCATTTTGGTTTATGTTTGTTGGTGGGTTCTTATTAACTTTCCTACTGTATGCAAACGTTGTTTACTTTAGATTTTTCTCCGACTTTTTAACATTTAGTACACTGAATCAAGTGGGGAATGTTGAATCTATGGGAGGCGCAGTAAGTGCATCATTTAAATGGTACGATTTTGTTTATTTCATAGATACTATTGTTTATCTATTTGTACTTATTTTCCGTAGTAAATGGCTAGATACTAAAGCGTTTAGTAAGAAGTTTGTACCAGTAGTAATGGCTACAGCTGTTGCTTTATTCTTCTTGAATTTAGCATTTGCGGAGACAGATAGACCAGAATTATTAACACGTACATTTGACCACAAGTATTTAGTTAAATACTTAGGACCATATAACTTTACTGTATATGATGGAGTCAAAACGATACAAAATAATCAACAAAAAGCATTAGCGTCTGAAGATGATTTAACAAAAGTACTTAACTATACTAAACAAAAGCATACACAACCAAATCCTGAGTATTATGGTGTAGCTAAGAAGAAAAACATCATTAAAATTCATTTAGAGAGTTTCCAAACTTTCTTAATCAATAAAAAGGTTAATGGTAAGGAAGTTACCCCATTCTTAAATAAATTATCCAGCGGTAATCAAGATTTTACGTATTTCCCTAATTTCTTCCACCAAACAGGACAAGGTAAAACGTCTGACTCAGAATTTACTATGGATAACAGTCTTTACGGCTTACCACAAGGTTCTGCTTATTCATTAAAAGGTGACAATACGTATGAATCATTACCAGCCATTTTAGACCAAAAACAAGGTTATACATCTAATGTGATGCATGGTGACTACAAAACATTCTGGAATAGAGACCAAATTTATAAACATTTTGGTATCGATAAATTCTATGATGCTACTTATTATGATATGTCAGATGATAACGTAGTAAATTTAGGTTTGAAAGATAAGGTGTTCTTCAAAGATTCAGCTAATTACCAAGCGAAAATGAAGCAACCTTTCTATTCACACTTAATTACATTAACAAACCATTATCCATTCACTTTGGATGAAAAAGATGCATCAATTGAAAAACCTAATACTGGTGATTCTACTGTTGATGGATATATTCAAACAGCTCACTACCTTGACCAAGCTTTAGAAGAATATGTTAATGACTTGAAGAAAAAAGGTTTATATAAAGACTCTGTCATTATGATATACGGTGACCACTATGGTATATCTGAAAATCATAATAATGCGATGGAAAAATTATTAGGTGAGAAAATTACACCAGCGAAATTTGCTGATTTAAACAGAACTGGTTTCTGGATTAAAATACCAGGCAAATCTGGTGGTATTAATAAAGAATATGCTGGTCAAGCTGATGTTATGCCAACAATATTACATTTAGTAGGTATTGACACTAAAAACTACATCATGTTTGGTACAGATTTATTCTCTAAAGATCATAATCAAGTTATTCCATTCAGAAATGGTGATTTTATAACTAAAGATTATAAATTTGTAAATGGTAAGATATATTCAAATAAAAATAATGAACAATTAACTACTAAACCTAAAGACTTTGATAAGAATAAAAATCAAGTCGAAAAAGATCTTGAAATGAGTGACAATGTCTTAAATGGTGATTTATTCAGATTTTATGATAATCCTGATTTCAAAAAAGTAAATCCAGCTAAATATAAATATGAAACTGGACCAAAAGGTAATCAAAAGAAATAATGAATAGAGGTTAAATCCGAATTGAGTAAAGCACTCAATTCGGATTTTTTGATTTTAACTACTATCTTACATCGATTGGTTAATTTAAAGTATTATAAAAGGTTCTCTATTTATAGGGGAGTAGGATAGAAAGTAATTTATACTTAAAATTTAGCATTTGGCAGTAACTGTCAGGATTTTAAAATGTTGATAAATCAACTTTTAAAATCATAGTCAGTCTCACGAGGAGGAATTACGAAATAAATTTTATAAAAAATTTATTTCTGTTCCACTCATCAATTTGGGAGAGTATGCGTAAAACAACTTTTGAATATTGAAATAATGAGAAGTACAACAATTTTAATTCATATTAAAAAGGTGTATAATATATAGAACTGATTTATGCACGTAGACATTTTATTAGTAAAGGAAGATGGAGATGGAATCATATAAAATAGAGCAACTTAATAAATCTTATGCTGATAAAATTATATTTGATAATTTAAATTTATCGATTTCAGAAAATGAAAAAATAGGGTTGGTTGGTATCAATGGTACTGGTAAAAGTACCTTGTTAAAAGTGATAGGTGGTATAGATGATGATTTTACTGCTAATATTAATCATCCTAATCAATACCGTATTAGATACTCATCTCAAAAACAAGATTTGGATGGAGAGATGACAGTCTTTCAAGCAGTATTAAGTTCAGACACAACGACATTACGTGTGATTAGAAATTATGAACAAGCAGTAAATGATTATGCTAAAGATCAAAGTGAGCAGCACTTTCAAACAATGATGCATGCTCAAGAAGATATGGATCGCTATGAAGCCTGGGATTATAATGCTGAAATTAAAACGATATTATCTAAATTAGGAATTAATGATACATCGAAATATATTAAAGAACTTTCCGGTGGCCAACAAAAAAGAGTAGTCTTAGCTAAAACATTAATTGAACAACCTGATTTGTTATTATTAGACGAACCGACTAACCATTTAGATTTTGAATCAATTAATTGGCTGATTAACTATGTTAAACAATATCCTCATACCGTATTATTTGTTACCCACGATAGATATTTTTTAAATGAAGTTTCCACAAGAATTATTGAATTAGATAGAGGAAAATTAAAGACTTATCCTGGTAATTATGAAGATTATATAGCAATGAGAGCTGAAAATGAAATAATTGAACAAAAGCAAAATCAAAAACAACGCGCATTATATAAACAAGAATTAGCATGGATGAGGGCAGGCGCTAAAGCACGCTCAACAAAACAACAGGCGCGTATCAATCGTTTTAATGATATTGAACAAGATGTTAAAAATCAACATAAAGAAGATAAAGCTGAACTGAATCTTGCACATTCACGACTAGGTAAACAAGTATTTGAATTAGAACAAGTTACTAAATCAATTAACAAGAAAGTGTTATTTAGTGATATTAATGAAATTATTCAAAGTGGACAACGTATTGGAATAGTTGGACCCAATGGTGCAGGTAAAACGACTTTATTAAATATATTAAATGGTGATGATTTAAACTTTGATGGTACATTAAAAGTCGGTCAAACAGTTAAAATTGCATATTTTAAGCAGACTGAAGAAACGCTAGATAGGGATATTCGCGTTATTGACTATTTAAGAGAAGAAAGTGAAATTGCCAAAGAACAAGATGGAACTGTTGTTTCTATTACACAATTGTTAGAACGCTTCTTATTCCCAAGTTCAACTCATGGTAAAAAAGTATATAAACTATCAGGTGGAGAACAAAAACGTTTATATTTATTACGTTTATTAGTTCATCAACCTAACGTACTATTACTAGATGAACCTACGAATGATCTAGATACAGAAACATTAACTATATTAGAAGACTATATTGCTACTTTTAAAGGTGCTGTTATAACTGTAAGTCACGATAGATACTTCCTTAATAAAGTAGCTCAATTTTACTGGTTTATACATGATGGTAAGATGGAAAAAATTATTGGTAGCTTTGAAGACTATGAAAGTTATAAAAAAGAACAAGATAAATTATTATTACAACAAAAGCAACATAAACCCAAAGTTGAGCAATCTAATCGCAAAAAAAGTGGCTTATCATATAAGGAGAAAATAGAATATCAAGCGTTGATGGAACGTATTGAACAGACTGAACGTCGTATGGAAGAAATAGATAATCAAATGGTAGAAGCAAGTGCTGATTATAGTAAAATTAAGGAATTGAACATAGAAAAAGAACAACTAGAATCGCAATATGATTGTGATATCACCAGATGGAGTGAATTAGAAGAAATAAAAGAACAACAATAAGGGGTCTAATGAACATGCAACAGACATTATCACATTATTTTGGTTATGATCAATTTCGTCCTGGTCAAGAAGAGATTATAACTAGAGTTATCAATCACCAAAATGTATTGGGTGTGTTACCAACTGGTGGAGGAAAATCAATATGTTATCAAGTACCTGGGTTAATGCTTGGAGGTACAACAATTGTTATTAGTCCGCTTATTTCATTAATGAAAGACCAAGTTGATCAATTAAAAGCAATGGGGATTAACGCTGCATATTTAAATAGTAGCTTAACACAAAAAGAACAACAGAGAATTGAAAATGAGTTACAGCAAGGTACAATTCAATTTTTATATGTTGCTCCAGAACGTTTTGAAAATCGTTTCTTTGTCAATTTGTTAAGTCATATCAATATTCACCTTATTGCTTTTGATGAAGCACATTGTATTTCAAAATGGGGGCATGATTTTAGGCCAAGTTATCAAAATGTGATTACAAAAGTCTTTACTTTACCACAAGATTTTACAATTGTAGCTTTAACTGCAACAGCAACGACTGAAGTACAACAAGATATTAGACAAAAATTAAATATTTCACTTGATAATGAAATTAAAACAAGTACTAAACGTCATAATTTGATTTTTAAAGTGAATCCTACCTATCAACGACAAAAATTTGTGTTAGATTACGTACAACAACACCGTGATGAAGCGGGGATTGTTTATTGTTCAACACGTAAGCAAGTAGAAGAATTACAAGAAGCGTTACAAAATCAAAATATAAAAAGTTCAATCTACCATGCAGGACTTAGCAATAAAGAACGAGAGCAAGCACAAAATGATTTTGTCTATGACCGAGTTAAAGTTGTTATTGCTACTAATGCCTTTGGTATGGGTATTGATAAATCTAATGTGCGCTTTGTTATTCATTACAATATGCCAGGAGATATAGAATCATATTATCAAGAAGCTGGACGTGCTGGAAGAGATGGCTTGAAAAGTGAATGTATCTTGCTATTTAGTGAACGAGATATACAACTTCATGAATATTTTATTACTATTTCTCAAGCTGATGATGATTACAAAGATAAGATGGGCGAAAAATTAACAAAAATGATTCAATATACGAAAACGAAAAAGTGTCTTGAAGCGACCATTGTTCATTATTTTGAACCAAATGAAAAGTTAGCAGAATGCCAACAATGTAGTAATTGTGTACAAGAAAATAAAACATATAATATGACACAAGAAGCTAAGATGATTATTAGTTGCATAGCTCGTATGAAACAGCAAGAAAACTATAGTGTGATTATTCAAGTATTAAGAGGGGAAATTACAGATTATATTAAATTTAGTCACTATGATCAATTGACGACTCACGGTTTAATGAAAGACTATACGACATCTGAATTAAGTCATTTAATTGACGAGTTACGTTTTAAAGGCTTTTTAAATGAAAAAGATGAAATATTATTATGCGATACTTCTATTAAACAACTGTTGAACAATGAAGTTGAAATTTTCACTACACCGTTTAAACAAAAAACTACTGAAACAGTTTACATTAATACAGTCGAAGGTGTAGATAGAGCGCTTTATAGTCAATTATTAGAAGTACGTCAGTCATTGAGTGATAAATTAGCAATTGCGCCAGTTAGCATCTTCTCAGATTCTACTTTAGAACAATTTGCTAAGCGTAAACCTGAAACAAAACAGGAAATGATAACCATAGAAGGTGTAGGTAGTTATAAATTAAAACATTATTGTCCTGCCTTCTTAGAAACAATTCAAAATTATAAAGCCATTGTCTAATTGTATAGCTTTAGTAGTACTTAATTAGTAGTATTACTAAAGCTTTTTTCTATCTTTAAAACATTTAAATACAAGAATTTTAATAAATATCCTTAATTGAAAAAATGTAATAAATTTAAAGCATTTGAATATTAAAATTGAGTTAAACGTGGTTAAATAGGGAATAAACAAATTATATCAGTAATTAGCAAAGATAAATAAAGAGGTGCCACAGTGATTAAATTTAAAAATGTGACTAAGCGTTATAATAACAACGTCGCAGTTGATAACATTAGTTTCGATATAAATGAAGGTGAGTTTTTCGTCTTAATAGGTCCTTCAGGTTGTGGGAAAACAACGACATTAAAAATGATAAATAGATTAATTGATTTAAGTGAAGGATATATTTATTTTAACAATAAACCTATTAGTGATTATCCAGTTTACGAGATGCGTTGGGACATCGGCTATGTACTACAACAAATCGCCTTATTTCCACATATGACAATAAAAGAAAATATTGCACAAGTACCACAAATGAAAAAGTGGAAAGAAAAAGAGATTGATCAACGCGTTAATGAATTACTTGATATGGTTGGTTTAGAACCGGAAAAATATAAAAATAGGAAACCTGATGAATTATCTGGGGGACAACGCCAACGTGTTGGTGTGATTAGAGCACTTGCAGCTGATCCACCTGTCATTTTAATGGATGAGCCTTTTAGTGCATTAGATCCGATTAGTCGTGAAAAATTACAAGATGATTTATTGAATTTACAACAAAAGATCAAAAAAACCATTGTTTTTGTAACACATGATATACAAGAAGCAATGAAATTAGGAGATAAAATATGTTTACTTAATGAAGGTCACATTGAGCAAATTGATACACCAGACGGCTTTAAAGAGCATCCTCAAAGTGACTTTGTTAAGCAATTTATGGGTAGTCATTTAACTAATAATAATCAGACGTCCATTGATAAAAAATATATTAGAGAATTGAACATTTATAGACCGATTAATGAAGCACAATATCAAAGTGATCTTCCAAAAGTTAATGATAATCAAGTCGTTGAAGAGTTATATCAACTATTATCGCAACATGATGCGGCTATTGTTAGCAATAGTAGCGGTCATGAATATGTCATTACAAGACAAGATATTTTTGAATATTTATCGCAACATAAGGAGGTAGCTAGTCATGAATAGTTTTTGGCAAATTTTAAGTGAACGACAAGGACAGCTGCTTTCTACATTACTTGAACATATTCAAATTTCTTTTATAGCTTTGTTGATAGCTACAGCGATTGCTGTACCTCTGGGTATTTTGCTGACAAAAACGAAAACAATATCTGAAATTGTGATGAATATTGCTGCTATATTACAAACTATACCTTCTTTGGCATTACTAGGTTTAATGATTCCATTGTTTGGTATTGGCCGTGTACCAGCAATTATTGCACTGGTAGTTTACGCCTTATTACCTATTTTAAGAAATACATATACAGGTATAAGTGAAGTTGATAGTTCTTTAATTGAAGCGGCAAAAGGGATAGGTATGAAACCACTTAGACGTTTAACGAAGGTGGAATTACCTATTGCGATGCCAGTAATTATGGCTGGTATCAGAACGGCTATGGTTTTAATTATTGGGACAGCTACATTAGCAGCATTAATTGGTGCTGGTGGGTTAGGAGATTTAATATTACTCGGCATAGATAGAAACAATGCATCATTAATTTTATTAGGTGCAATACCGGCAGCATTACTTGCTATCGTTTTTGATTTAATTTTACGTTTTATGGCACACCTATCTTATCGAAAATTACTCATTACTCTGGGTACGATAGTGTTAATTATTATACTGGCCATTGTTATACCATTATTTGCCAATAAGGGAGATAAAATAACGTTAGCTGGTAAACTTGGTTCCGAACCTTCAGTAATTACAAATATGTATAAAATTTTAATAGAAAATGATACAAAGGATTCTGTTGAAATAAAGGATGGTATGGGTAAAACAGCATTTTTATTTAATGCTTTAAAATCAGATGATATTGACGGATATCTTGAATTCACAGGTACGGTTCTAGGTGAATTAACGAAAGAAGATTTAAAATCAAAGCAAGAACATCAAGTTTATGAGCAAGCGAAACATAGTTTAGAACGTCAATATCATATGACAATGTTAAAACCAATGAAATATAATAATACGTATGCACTAGCAGTAAAAAAAGATTTTGCTGACAAGCATCATATTCGAACAATTGGGGATTTAAATAAAGTTAAAGATCAATTAAAACCAGGATTTACTTTAGAGTTTAATGATCGTCCAGACGGTTACAAAGCTATAAAAAAGGCATATAATCTAGACTTAAGTAATGTCAAAACAATGGAACCGAAATTAAGATACCAAGCTGTAAATAAAAACGATATTAATCTAATCGATGCTTACTCAACAGATGCCGAATTAAAACAATATGATATGGTAGTATTAAAAGACGATAAACATGTCTTCCCACCATATCAAGGAGCACCACTATTTAAAGAAAAATTCTTAAAAGAACATCCTGAAATTATAAAACCATTAAATAAATTAGAAAATAAAATTTCTGATGAAGATATGCAGACTATGAACTACAAAGTAACTGTTAAAAATGAAGATCCCTATACTGTTGCAAAAGATTATTTAACTAAAAAAGGTATTATTAAGAATTAAATAACTTATAGTGACATTTCATATCATTACAGTGAGACAATTAAGATTAATGAATAGTGAATAGTATAATATATCAATAACACACCCTATATGAGAAGCTAACAAGATGCTACTTATATAGGGTATTTATTTAATTGTTGTTGAATATCTTTCATAATATTTAATATTTGTTCGTTAGAAAAAGTATGATCAATATGATACATTTTCTTAGCATTTTTATAAGGCTCAACTAGTGGTACGCTTTGTAATAGTGTCATAGGTTGGGGTGTTTGCTTAAGTAAGATACGATTATCATAAAAACCACCTATTAATACTTTGTCAAAATAAAGCAAATATTCTCCCATCATTTTACGCGTTGTTAAATGATGACTATCTAAGCTTGCTAGTATATCATCATGATATTGTTTGGTTGTTGGCATATATATGCTCCTTTGATAAATTGTTTTTTTATCATAACGTAAAATTTACGTCGTTAACAATTATAACAGTTATTATGACAGAGCATTGCATTTTGATAATAATGAGGTATATAATGAGCATAAGTTTTTTAAAATTTCAGTTTATTTAAAGGAGGACTGTTTTGATTATGAAAGAACAGCTGAATCAATTATCGGCATATGAGCCAGGTTTATCTCCAAGGGCATTAAAAGAGAAATATGGTATTGAAGGTGAACTCTTTAAATTAGCGTCAAATGAAAATTTATATGGACCTTCTCCTAAAGTTAAAGAGGCCATTAAAGATCATTTAGATGAACTATATTATTATCCAGAAACAGGGTCTCCATTGTTAAAACAAGCCATTAGTAAACATTTAAACGTAGCACCTTCACGTATTTTATTTGGCGCTGGTTTAGATGAAGTTATATTAATGATTTCAAGAGCTGTATTAACGCCAGGAGATACAATCGTTACAAGTGAAGCGACGTTTGGTCAATATTATCATAATGCAATTGTAGAAGCGGCTAATGTTGTACAAGTGCCATTAAAAGACGGTGGATTTGATTTAGAAGGAATAATCAATTCAATTGATAACGATACTAAATTAGTTTGGTTATGTAATCCTAATAATCCAACTGGTACGTATTTTAGTCATGAAGATTTAGAAGACTTTATGGCTCGTGTCCCATCACATGTACCCGTCATTATTGATGAAGCTTATTTTGAGTTTGTCACTGCTGAAGACTTCCCTGATACATTAGCTATTCAACAACAATATGATAATGCTTTTTTGTTAAGAACATTTTCTAAAGCATATGGTTTAGCTGGTTTACGTGTAGGTTATGTTGTAGCTAGTGAACAAGCAATAACTAAATGGAATATCATAAGACCACCATTTAATGTCACACGTTTATCTGAATATGCGGCGGTAGCAGCATTAGAAGATCAAGATTATTTACATGAGGTAACACAGAAAAATAGTGAACAGCGTCAAAGATTTTATGATATACCTCAAAGTAAGCACTTTTTGCCAAGTCAAACTAATTTTATCTTCGTTAAAACAGACCGTGTGAATGACTTATATGAAGCATTATTAAATGTAGGTTGTATTACACGACCATTCCCTACTGGTGTAAGGATTACTATTGGTTTCGAAGAACAAAATGATAAAATGTTGGACGTCTTGAGACATTTTAATTATTGATGTATAGGTTATAAAGACTATTTTTATAAACTTACTTCAATATAATATAGATTTAAATTGGACCAACCTGGGACAAAATGTATTTTACACTAAAAATTAAGCATTTGGCAGTAATTGTCTGGTATTCAAAATGCTGATAAATCAACATTTTAAAAACCTAGTCAGTCTTGCCGGGGTGGGATTGCGAAATAACTTTTGTCGAAAATTTATTTCTGTCCAACTCCTATCATTTACGCAGTTATTTGTTAATTGTATGATGTTTGCTATAATTTAACAAAAGAGAAATATTGAGGAGAAGATTAACATGGCACGCGAATCAATCGCTATAGATATGGATGAAGTATTGGCTGATACACTCGGTGAAATAGTAGAAGCAGTCAATTACAGGGAATCTTTGGGAATTAAAATGGAAGATTTAAATGGTCAGAAGTTAAAACATGTCATACCAGAACATGATGGACTAATTACTGATATTTTAAGGGAACCTGGATTTTTTAGAAATTTAAAGGTTATGCCACATGCTCAAGACGTAGTTGAAAAATTAAATAAACACTATGATGTTTATATTGCAACTGCTGCAATGGACGTTCCAACGTCATTTGAAGATAAATATGAGTGGTTATTAGAATTCTTTCCATTTTTAGATCCACAACATTTTGTATTTTGTGGACGTAAAAATATTGTCAAAGCAGATTATTTAATCGATGATAATCCAAGACAATTAGAAATTTTTAGTGGTAAACCTATTATGTTTACTGCTGTACACAATATAAATGATGATCGTTTCACTCGTGTCAATGGTTGGCAGGATGTTGAACATTATTTTTTGAATGACACTAAATAATATAAAAAAAGAGCTATCTAAAAGTAGAATGATGTTAAAAACAGTAAATAACTGTACTTGATTCTACTTCGCTAGATAGCTTTTTTGTCTTATTAATTAACAAATGTTAATAATTGTATAGCTTTAGGTAATACTTCAATTTTAATTGGTGTGTTGAGACAAATTTCACCATCAACATCTATTTTCATTACTGGGTCAGTAGATAAAGTAATTTCTTTACCTGCGATATGATTAATACCTTGAGTAATTTCATTCCAATTCATACTATCACGTTTTTTGAAAATATCATTTAAAATACTAAAACTTTGATCATTAAAAATGAAAGTGTTTAATTCACCATCTTGTGGTGATAGGTCAGTTAAAGGAATTCTACTGCCGCCAATAAAAGGTCCGTTTGCAGTTAATATCATAGATGTTTCACCAGTATAATTTTTGCCATCTATTGTTAAGTCATATGTAAATTTACTAGGGTTCATTAATGTTTTGACTGTTGAACCGACATAACTCAGTTTACCAAAAATATCTTTAGAACCATCTTGTACATTTTCAGCATTTTGAACAATGAGTCCTAAACCAACAAAGTTCAACGCATATTGATCGTTCACTTTAATAACATCGTAACTACCAACTTGTGATGATACGAGTTGTTCACTAGCTTGTTTATGGTTAGGATTTAAATTCAAGGTCTTAGTGAAATCATTAAAAGTACCACCAGGTAAAATACCAATTGGTAAGTTTAATTGATGTGTCATGACACCGTTAACTAATTCATTTACAGTACCATCTCCACCTAAAATAAATAAAATATCAATATCATCAGCATACTGTTTGTCTTTAATTTTTTGGCAATATTTGATAATATCACCTTCATTTTCACTTAATTGAATAGAAAGATGTTTACATATAGAACTTAGTGATTTAGTAACTTCTCCAATACCTTCATTTATATTTTTTAAGCCACTATGTTCATGATAAAATAGTACGCCATGTGTGTATTTATTTTCCATGTCAATGCCTTCTTCCTATACTTGATTCGTCATTTAATTATATATACCCAATTTTTTTAATTTTAACTATAAAACATTTAATGGGTTAAAAGAAGGTTCTCTAACAAATTAGACTGATACATAATTTTTTTAAGACTCGCACCCCAGCTTGCACATTTAGAGCTAGTTAGATTTTTAATCTTTACTAGCTCTTATGCAATTGTTGCGCTAGCAATCAATTGTAATCATTTAAAGCAACTTAGATTTTTAATCTTTACTAGCTCTTGCCCAACCTGCATTGTCCGTAGAATTTCTTGACGAAATTCTCTATGTTGGGTCCCTATGCAATTGTTGCGCTAGCAACCAATTATAATCATTTAAAGCAACTTAGATTTTTAATCTTTACTAGCTCTTGACCAATTTGCACATTACAGTAAAAATTCTATAAATAGAATTTTTCTATGTTGGGGCCCCAATGCCCAACTATCATTGATTGTAGAAACTGTTTCACAGTTTCTCTATGTTGGGTCCATACCTCAGGAGTTTCGGCTCAAATTAATTTTCAATTTAAATTATTCGCTTTTTGTCAGTCCTAAAAAAAAGAGAATCTAAAAGAATCAGTTAAAAGAAAAACTGTTACCAAAGTTTTTCTTTGATAACAGTTTAATGTATAAATAGGTGACTAACGTACACCTTTCATTGCTTTAACTATTTTAGGCGTGAAGCATAAGACAATTAATGTTACAACAATGGCTACAACACCTAAGAAAATAAAGTAATTAGTTTGACCAAGTGGTTTGATTAATTTAACTAATGTACCATTAAGTGCTTGTGCAGAAGCATTAGTTAAATACCAAATACTCATCATTTGTGCATTGAATGATTTTGGTGCAAGCTTAACTGCAGCACTATTACCGGTTGGCGATAAACATAATTCACCAATAACACAAATAATATATGATAAGATTACCCAGTTAACGGAGAAGTGTGCTGAACCTGATGCATAACCAATGATACCAATAAGTATATATGAAGCACCAGCCAGTGTAGTACCAATTGCAAACTTGACAGGTAAACTTGGTTGTTTAGTACCTAATTTTTGCCATAATAATGAAATGATTGGTGCTAATAACAATATGAAAAGTGGGTTAATTGATTGGAAAATAGCTGCTCCAAAGTTCGTTTTCCAGCCAAATAAGTTTAATTTCATATCAGATTGTTCAATACCATAGACATTTAAAACGTTAGAACCTTGTTCTTGAATTGCCCAGAACAGCATACCTAAAATAAATAACGGTATGAACGCTTTTACGCGTGAGCGTTCAGTATCCGTAACATCCTTACTTTTTATCATTATAGTAAAGTAAATGACTGGTAACGCTAATCCAAGGACTAATACTGTATTACTTATTAAATTAAATGAAAACGAATTAGTTATAATAGTTATAGCTAAAACAATTACTACAATAGCAGTAATAATTCCTATCGTTGTACCATATTTTTTCTTTTCTGCTGGACTAAGTGGATTAGTCGGTTTCATACCAACATTACCCAAGTTTTTGCGATTGAAAAGAATATACCAGACTAAGCCTAATGCCATACCAATAGCAGCAATTAAGAAACCGCCGTGGAAATTCTTTACATCAAGAAATTGTTGTAGCACAATTGGTGAAATTAAAGCACCCATATTAACAGACATATAGAAGATTACGAAACCAGCATCCATACGTTTGTCATTTTCTGGATATAAGCGACCAACAATATTAGAAATGTTTGGTTTCATTAAACCAGAACCAATGATGATAAAGAACATGGATGCAAATAGACCAAATAATGCAAATGGTAAACTTAAACAAATATGTCCAATGATAATAAATACAGCACCAATTAAAGTTGCGCCACGCGTTCCTGTAATGCGGTCAGCAATCCAACCACCTGGAATAGATGTCATGTAAATTAAAGCTCCATATACAGACATAATTGACATTGCTGTTGTCTTATCAATGCCTAAACCATTATCAACAATTGCATAGTACATATAGAAGAGCAGTAATGCACGCATGCCGTAATAACTGAATCGTTCCCAGAATTCTACAAAGAAGAGCACTCCTAAACCTCTAGGGTGTCCGAAGAATCCTGTCTGTGGTATTTCTTGTATTTCACTTCCATGGGAGTTGTGTTGTGTCATATGTACATCCCATCCTTTCTTCCCCTAATACAAAATATGTAATTAAATCTGATTGTACGCCCGTATAAGAGAACTTTCAATAAACGAAAAAAGTAGAAATATTTAGAATATTCTGTTATTGAACACGTACAATAAATTATAGATAATATAAAAATATACTGAAAACGGACGAAGTGCAATAGCTTTCTATAAAAAAATTATTGATTTATAGCAAGATTACGAATATTACAATATAAAAAATAAAGTGTTGAACAATCTTATTATTGAATTAATAACGATTGAATTAAAATATCATTCGGAGAAGGAGTATGTTGTGGTTCATAAAAAGTTTAGAAAAGTATTTAGTAATTGAACCTCAGCTACGATTAACTAGAGTTGTATGAAATGGGTTCGCTAACTATTTTTAAGACACACAGTTATTGACCAAACTTTCTTATGTAGATATAGTGCAATTTATATCTTGTGTTCGGCATTTAACACTTTAATATAAGGATATTAGAAGTGTACACGTTGCTTGGCATTTAACTAGCTATATAAGTAAGTCATTAGCAACACTTTTAAAGTTTTAATTCTTAAAAAAGAGTAAAAAATAACGCTTAAATGACATTTTAATATGACATCTAAGCGTTTATATATTACATATTATTAACGGTTGTCAATTTTCTCAGGATACAGGTCATGGTTCATCAAACGATGTTCAGCCATCGTTTCATATTTAGTATTTGGTCGACCATAGTTTGTGTAAGGATCGATTGAGATACCACCACGTGGTGTGAATTTACCCCACACCTCAATATAATGTGGATCCATTAGTTCAATTAAATCATTCATAATGATATTCATACAATCTTCATGAAAGTCTCCATGATTTCTAAAACTAAATAAATATAATTTCAATGATTTAGATTCAACCATTTTAATGTTAGGAATATAAGAAATATAAATAGTTGCAAAATCAGGTTGACCTGTAATAGGACATAAAGAAGTGAACTCTGGACAATTAAATTTCACGAAATAATCTCTGCCTTGATGTTTGTTATCAAATGATTCTAAAACATCAGGTCTATAATCAAAGTGATATTGGTTATTTTGATTTCCTAATAATGTAATATCTTGTAATTCATCTTGTTGTCGACCTTGTGTCATCATATTTTCTCCTTTGTTATGTTAATAAAATAGCTTTTTTATGATTTTGCTTCACGACGTGCTTTTTCAAACATATAATAACTTGCACCAATAATTACAACATAACCTAGTGTAGCATATAAATCTGGTGATTCGCCAAATAGAATAAAGCCAAACAATGCTGTGAAAATAATTGACGCATATGTGAAAATCGATATATCTTTTGCTGCTGCAAAACTATAGGCAAGTGTGATACCAATTTGACCTACAGCTGCTGACAAACCTGCGCCTAATAAATACAATAATTGTAAATTAGACATTGGAACATAAGTAAAGATAGTAAACGGTATTAATACTACTACAGAAAATAAAGAAAAGTAGAATACTATCGTATATGGTCCTTCTCTAGAACTTAAAGCTCTAACACATGTATAAGCTGATGCAGCAAAGATACCTGATAATAAACCAATTAATGATGGTATCATTGATGATGAAAATTCAGGTTTCACTATAAGTAACATACCTATAATTGCGATAAGCATAGCTGTAATTTGATACTTTCTAACTTTTTCATGTAAGAAAATTAAGCTTAATAAAATAGTCCAAAATGGATTTAATTTCATTAAAGAGTCAGCATCACTTAATACCATATGATCAATAGCAAAAATATTTAATAACACACCGATAAGGCCCAATGTAGATCGTGTGATAAGTAAGGGCTGACTAGAAAGTTTACCAAACATTGGCTGTTTGTATTTAAAAATAAAATATAAGGGTATAAACATAGCTACTAAGTTTCTAGCTAGTGATTTTTGAAAGACAGGTAAATCTCCGGCCAATCTAAAAAATACTGACATAAAACTGAAACCGATAGCTGAAATTAAAATTGCAATAATACCTTTTACTTTTGGATTCAATTTTATCGCCTCTTTTATATAAAATTAATGTATATATATTAGCATAAAACAATTAAATCTGCATAAACAGTTGAAATTTTAGGGAAATGTCTTATAATAATAAATACGAACAAATGTTCTTATTTATATTGACGGAAGTTTAAGTATGTATTAGAGAAAGAATGTTTGTGTTATCAACGAGTTGACTAACAAATAATTGTGTTTAATATATCGAGATAATTTGTCATTTCATTGCTATGATTGGATTACTGGCAATTTATCAAAAAGCAAGTATTATACCCCTAAAAAATTTTTATTTTAGACAAAAATAAATGTAGTTTAGTATTGGTGCGTGATTAAGACTTTTTACGAACATTCATCCTGAAAAATGGACTTTAAATAAGCTGGGCTCTTATGTATAATGAAACACATAATATAGTGTTAGTAATTTAAAAGAGACACAATATCTTGTGTTTGAATGGTAAGACATTTATTTTTGCATAAATTACTTTAAAAGGTAAATTAACACTTGATAATCATAAAATTTATCAATTATATAGTAATATTTTCGGAAAAGTGTAGTAAGGTATGATGTAAATATTATGAGTTATTCACAACAATATGTTGTGGTGAAATAAGTTTACTTACTATTGGCTACTATTTTCTCAAATATCAACTTATAGTAGAAAGTTTGTATTTGAGAAAATGAGTAGCTTCATTAGTTAATGATAGGATGCTACAAACAACAGTATGATGTTATGTTGTTTAAGCATTTTTTAATTAGTCAAGTTACTTATATTTAAGAAGGTTGGCGGAAGGAAGGTGATCCAATGAAAGTTATTTATTTTTCATTTACTGGCAATGTTCGTAGATTCATTAAACGGGCTGAAATTACAGACGCGCTAGAAATTACGCAAAGTAATTGTACAGAAGTGATAAATGAACCGTTTATTATTGTTACCGGCACTATTGGATTTGGAGAAGTTCCAAACCCAGTACAATCTTTTTTAGAAGTAAATCATCAAAATTTAGTAGGTGTGGCTGCTAGTGGCAATCGAAATTGGGGACAAAATTTCGCTAAAGCAGGACGCACAATTTCAGAACAATATAATGTCCCTTTATTAATGAAGTTTGAATTGCATGGAACGAATAACGATGTTATAGAATTTAAGAACAAGGTGGGTAATTTGAATGAAAACCATGGACGAGAAAAAGTACAATCATATTGAATTAAATAATGAGGTAACTAAACGACAAGAAAATGGTTTCTTTAGTTTAGATAAAGATCAAGAAGCATTAAGTGTATATCTTGAAGAAATTCACGATAAGACAATTTTCTTTGACAGTGAAATTGAACGATTACATTATTTAGTTGATAATGATTTCTACTTTAATGTTTTTGAAATTTATAGCGAAGAAGATTTAGTTGAGATTACAGACTATGCTAAATCAATTCCATTTACCTTTGCGAGTTACATGTCAGCAAGTAAATTCTTTAAAGATTATGCTTTAAAAACAAACGATAAAAGTCAATATTTAGAAGACTATAATCAACATGTAGCAATTGTTGCTTTATATTTAGCAAATGGTGATAAAGAGCAAGCTAAACAATTTATTTCTGCAATGGTTGAACAGCGTTACCAACCAGCAACACCAACATTCTTAAATGCTGGACGAGCACGTCGTGGTGAATTAGTGTCATGTTTCTTATTAGAAGTAGATGACAGCTTGAATTCAATTAACTTTATTGATTCAACAGCTAAACAATTAAGTAAAATTGGTGGTGGTGTTGCCATTAATTTATCTAAATTGCGTGCACGTGGCGAAGCGATAAAAGGTATTAAAGGTGTAGCTAAAGGCGTATTACCTGTTGCGAAGTCATTAGAAGGCGGATTTAGTTATGCTGATCAATTAGGACAACGACCAGGTGCTGGTGCTGTTTATTTAAATATTTTCCACTATGATGTCGAAGAATTTTTAGATACTAAAAAAGTAAATGCAGATGAAGATTTACGTTTATCAACGATTTCAACTGGTTTAATTGTTCCTTCTAAATTCTTTGATTTAGCTAAAGAAGGCAAAGATTTTTATATGTTTGCACCACATACAGTTAAACAAGAATATGGTGTCACGTTAGATGATATCGATCTTGATAAATATTATGACGATATGGTTCAAAATCCAAATGTCGATAAGAAGAAAAAAGATGCTCGTGAAATGTTGAATCTAATTGCTCAAACACAATTACAATCTGGCTATCCATACTTAATGTTTAAAGATAATGCTAATAAAGTACATGCCAATTCTAATATTGGTCAAATTAAGATGAGTAATTTATGTACTGAAATTTTCCAATTACAAGAAACGTCAATTATTAATGATTATGGAATTGAAGATGAGATTAAACGAGATATTTCATGTAATTTAGGATCTTTAAATATTGTGAACGTGATGGAATCTGAAAAATTTAGAGATTCAGTGCATACAGGAATGGACGCTTTGACGGTTGTAAGTGATGAAGCTAATATTCAAAATGCACCAGGAGTTAGAAAAGCTAATAGTGAATTACATTCTGTTGGTTTAGGTGTTATGAACTTACATGGTTACTTAGCTAAAAACAGTATTGGTTATGAATCAGAAGAAGCAAAAGACTTTGCTAATATCTTCTTTATGATGATGAATTATTATTCTATTGAACGTTCAATGCAAATTGCCAAAGAACGTGGTGTTAAATATAAAGACTTTGATAAATCTGATTATGCCAATGGTAAATATTTTGACTTCTATACATCTCAGAACTTTGAACCTCAATATGATAAAGTACGTCAACTTTTTGCACATATGGATATTCCAACAGCTGAAGATTGGAAAAAATTACAACAAGATGTTCAGCAATATGGTTTATATCATGCTTATAGATTAGCAATTGCCCCAACTCAAAGTATTTCTTATGTTCAAAATGCAACAAGTTCAGTAATGCCAATCGTTGATCAAATTGAACGTCGTACTTATGGTAATGCTGAGACATTTTATCCAATGCCATTTTTATCACCACAAACAATGTGGTACTATAAATCAGCATTTAATACGGATCAAATGAAATTAATTGACTTAATTTCAACAATTCAAACACACGTTGACCAAGGTATTTCAACAATTCTTTATGTAAATTCAGAAATATCTACACGTGAACTTGCTCGTTTATATGTCTATGCGCATCATAAAGGCTTGAAATCATTGTATTATACTCGTAACAAGTTATTAAGTGTTGAAGAATGTACAAGTTGTGCAATATAAACATATAAAGACGAATAGACATCACCATTACAATGAAACTGTAGATGGTGATGTTGAAATGTCTTGTTATTAGTGATTTACATATAGGAGGAAATTATATTCATGATAGCTGTAAATTGGAATACTCAAGAAGATATGACAAATATGTTTTGGCGACAAAATATCTCTCAAATGTGGGTTGAAACAGAATTTAAAGTATCAAAAGATATCGCAAGCTGGAAAACATTATCTCATGCAGAGCAAGAAGCATTTAAAAAAGCTTTAGCTGGATTAACAGGTTTAGACACACATCAAGCAGATGATGGTATGCCTTTAGTTATGCTACATACAACTGACTTAAGAAAAAAAGCTGTCTATTCATTCATGGCTATGATGGAACAAATCCATGCTAAAAGTTATTCTCATATTTTTACTACATTATTACCATCTGCTGAAACGAACTACTTGTTAGATGAGTGGGTACTTGAAGAGCCACATTTAAAATATAAATCAGACAAAATTGTAAGCAATTACCATAAACTATGGGGTAAAGAAGCTTCAATTTATGATCAATACATGGCACGCGTTTCAAGTGTCTTTCTAGAGACATTCCTATTCTATTCAGGGTTCTATTATCCTCTATATTTAGCTGGTCAAGGTAAAATGACGACTTCAGGTGAAATTATTCGTAAAATTTTATTAGATGAATCGATTCATGGTGTTTTCACTGGTTTAGATGCTCAAAGTTTACGTAATGAATTATCTGAAAGTGAAAAACAAAAAGCTGATCAAGAAATGTACAAATTATTAGATGATTTATACTTAAACGAAGTATCCTATACAGGTATGTTATATGATGACATAGGTTTGACAGAAGATGTGTTAAACTATGTTAAATATAACGGCAATAAAGCATTATCTAACTTAGGATTTGAACCTTATTTTGAAGAGAGAGAATTTAATCCTATTATTGAAAATGCTTTAGATACTTCAACTAAAAATCATGACTTTTTCTCAGTTAAAGGTGATGGTTATGTATTAGCCTTGAATGTCGAAGCATTACAAGATGAAGATTTTAATTTTGAAGATTAATCAATAATAATAATAACAACCCTCATATTAGTGGTGGATAAAGATTATTTATCCTAGCTAGATGAGGGTTTTTTGTGCTTCTCTATTTTTCAGGACTGATAAATAAAAAATGAATAATTTAATATATAAACTGTTTTGAAGCCGAGACTCCTGAGGGACCGGGCCCCAACATAGAAAAATTCTATAAATAGAATTTTTACTGTAACGTGCAAGTTGGGGAAGCAGTGCTAGTCGAAGACTACAGGCTGAGACAGCACTCTAGGAAGGGACCCAACACAGAAAAACTGGTTATCCAGTTTTTTCATGCAATGCAGGTTGGGCATAGCGAGGCTTAAAAAATAATTATGTATCAGTCCAATTTGGGAGAGAACCTTTTTTGTATGTAAATTTGAAAATTATGGGTCTGGGATATATACACAAGAACAGTAAAAAGTTTCAAATGATTTTAATAAAAATGTAAATAATACATATTCGTGTTAAATAATAATAAAAGTGAATTAGCATTACGATAACACTTATTTAATTATCATCAAAATGTTAAAAATAACATAAATTAATTGAAAATAAATTTGAATTACTATTGAAATGAGCTATCAAAGCAGTTAACATAGGTGATAATGATTATCATTGAAATGAATTATCATTTAGTTTAAGGGAGAAAGTTTACAAATGACATACTTATTAAAGGGATATGTATTATTTATCTTAATTATCTTCTTGACTGTTAGCTCATTATTTATCGGTGTAAGTGAATTATCTTTCGCTGATATATTCCATCTTTCTAGTAAACAATTCAATATTTTATTCGCTAGTAGAATACCAAGAACAGTGAGTATTTTGATTTCTGGTAGTTCATTAGCATTAGCTGGGTTGATAATGCAACAAATGATGCAAAATAAATTTGTTAGTCCAACAACTGCTGGAACTATGGAGTGGGCGAAGTTAGGTATATTAATAGCTTTATTATTCTTTCCAACAGGACACATTTTAGTGAAATTAATCTTTGCTGTGATTTGTAGTGTTGGTGGTACGTTTCTATTCGTTAAAATCATTGATTTTATTAAAGTGAAAGATATCATTTTTGTTCCATTACTAGGTATTATGATTGGTGGTATTGTATCTAGTTTCACTACTTTTATTTCACTCAGAACGAATGCTGTGCAAAGTATTGGAAATTGGTTGAATGGAAACTTCGCCATTATTACCAGTGGACGTTATGAAGTTTTATATTTAAGCATACCTTTATTAATTGTGACTTACTTTTTTGCTAATCATTTTACGATTGTAGGAATGGGCAAAGATTTCACTAAAAATTTAGGATTAAGCTATGAAAAGTTAATTAATATAGCTTTATTTATAACTGCTACTATAACTGCTTTAGTCGTTGTTACAGTTGGAACGTTACCATTTTTAGGTTTAGTAGTACCTAATATTATTTCAATGTATAGGGGAGATCATTTAAAACATGCTCTTCCTCATACGATGATGCTTGGAGCAATTTTTGTGCTTTTTGCTGATATTATTGGAAGAATTATTGTTTATCCATATGAAATCAATATTGGATTAACAATTGGTGTCTTTGGCACTATAATTTTCCTAATCTTGTTAATGAAGGGTAGGAAAAATTATGCACATCACTAATAATAAAAAGTTAATGATACTCGCTATTGTCACTCTAATCATTAGCTTGGTGTATCTACTAGTTGGTTTAGATTTTGAAATTTTTGAATATCAATTTTCTAGTCGCTTGCGTAAATTAATATTAATGATATTAGTAGGTACTGCAATTGCCATTTCTGTTGTGATATTTCAATCCATTACTAATAACAGATTGCTAACGCCATCGATTATTGGGCTAGATGCAGTATATTTATTTATTAAGGTATTACCAATCTTTATCTTAGGTACGCAATCGATGTGGGTGACAAATGTCTATTTAAACTTTATTTTAACTTTAGTAACTATGGTCTTATTTGCCTTATTTTTATTTCAAGTTGTCTTCAAACTGGGTAATTTTTCTGTGTATTTTATTTTACTTTTTGGTGTCTTACTCGGTACATTTTTCCGCAGTATTACTAGTTTTATTCAACTTATTATGGACCCTGAATCTTTCTTAGCAGTACAAAGTAGTATGTTTGCTAATTTTAATGCATCTAACTCTAAATTAGTATTTTTTGGAGCTATTATTTTAATAATCATGTTAGTCATCACTATAATAAGCATACCGTATCTTGATGTAATGTTATTAGGAAGAGATGAAGCAATTAATTTAGGATTATCATATGATCGCTTAACACGATTGTTACTAATTATGGTTTCAATCCTTGTTTCAGTGTCAACCGCACTCGTAGGTCCTATTACATTTTTAGGTTTATTAACAGTCAATTTAGCTCATGAATTAATGAAAACTTATGAACATAAATATATTTTAATTACGACAATTTTCTTGAGTTGGATTAGTTTGTTTAGTGCGCAATGGGTAGTTGAAAATCTATTTGAAGCCACTACAGAAATGAGTTTAATTATAGACTTAATTGGCGGTAGCTATTTTATATATCTACTAATTAAAAGGAGAAATGCATAATGATTCATGTCGATAACCTTTCGAAAAACATACAAAATAATAGTATTTTGAAAGATATTACATTAGATATTCATAAAGGTTGTCTCACTTCAATGATTGGTCCTAATGGTGCAGGTAAGAGTACGTTACTTTCAGCAATTTGCCGTTTAATCGACATTGATCATGGTGAAGTTGAAGTTGATGGCCAATTAATGTCTGACTATAAAAATAATGACTTATCAAAAAAGATATCTATTTTGAAACAATCTAATCATACTGAGATGAATATTACAGTAGAACAATTAGTTAGATTTGGCCGTTTTCCATATTCAAAAGGTCGCTTAACTAAAGAGGATTATGAGGCAGTGAATCAAGCGTTAGATATCTTACAATTACATGATATTAAGGAGCGTAATATTAAAACATTGTCAGGTGGGCAACGTCAACGAGCATATATTGCTATGACTATCGCTCAAGATACTGAATATATTTTATTAGATGAACCATTAAATAATCTTGATATGAAACATGCAGTACAAATTATGCAAACTTTACAAATGCTCGCACACAATATGGATAAAGCGATTGTAATTGTATTACATGATATTAACTTTGCATCTTGTTATTCTGACCAAATTATCGCCTTAAAAGACGGCCAATTAGTAAAATCAGATGTCAAAGATAATGTTATTAAGAGTGATGTTTTAAGTGATTTATATGAAATGAACATACAGATTGAAGAAATTAAAGATCAAAAAATTTGTCTTTATTTTAAATAATAACGATTTCTTTAGAAGGGGTGATGCGATGATAAGTGTTAACTATATGTTTACATAAGCCACAACGTCACTTTGCACTACGACAAAAATTTTAAAGGAGAGTCTTTATAACATGAAGAAAACAGTCTTTTATTTATTATTAACTTTAGTATTAGTTTTAGCAGCATGTGGCAACAATTCAGAAAAAGAAGATTCTGCCACTGATAGTAAAGATTCAAAAGATACAGTAACAATAAAAAACAACTACGAACTTAGCGGTGAGAAAAAAGATGGCAGTGATGCCAAGAACGTTAATGAAACAGTAAAAGTACCAAAAAATCCTAAAAATGCTGTAGTATTAGATTATGGTGCTTTAGATGTAATGAAAGAAATGGGTCTTGCTGATAAAGTTAAAGCATTACCTAAAGGTGAAGGCGGTAAATCTTTACCAGATTTCTTGAGTGACTTTAAAGAAGATAAATATACAAATACTGGTAATTTGAAAGAAGTTAATTTTGACAAAGTAGCAGAAACAAAACCGGAAGTTATTTTCATTTCAGGAAGAACTGCTAATCAAAAAAACATGGACGAATTTAAAAAAGCAGCACCTAAAGCTAAAATCGTTTATGTTGGTTCAGATGATAAACAATTAGTAAAATCAATGAAGAGCAATACAACAAACATTGGTAAAATTTACGACAAAGAAGATAAAGCTAAAGAATTAAATAAAAAATTAGATGATAAAATTGACTCAATGAAAGATAAAACGAAGAAATTTGATAAATCAGTAATGTATTTATTAGTAAATGAAGGAGAATTATCAACATATGGACCTAAAGGTCGTTTCGGTAGTTTAGTATTCGATACATTAGGATTTAAACCAGTTGATAAAGATGTGAGTGATAGTACTCATGGTCAAAATGTTTCAAATGAATATATTAATAAAGAAAATCCTGATGTTATTTTAGCGATGGACCGTGGACAAGCTATTGGTGGTAAATCAACAGCTAAGAAAACATTGAACAATTCAGTATTAAAAGATGTTACTGCTGTGAAAGAAGATAAAGTATATAATTTAGATCCTAAATTATGGTACTTCTCATCTGGTTCTACAACAACAACAGTTAAACAAATTGAAGAATTAGAAAAAGTAGTAGAATAATAAAACAAGCGTGGCCACTTTTGTAACAAGAGTTACTAAAAAAAGTGGTCACGCTTCTTTATATTTCAAAATATAAATGGTAATGAAACTTACATCTTTGATTGAAATGACTGTGGCAATGAGGACAATTTTCTACTAGCATATAGTCATTAATCGTCATTTCATGCTTGCAAGCACCACAAAAAATGACATGTTCATTAAATTGACTTTCAGGCCAACGTTTAATTTGATGTGATTCATGTTCATTATGACATTTATAGCATGGATAATATTTTTGACAACATTTAAATTTAATAGCAATAATATCCAAACCCGTATGGTAATGTTTGCAGCGACTTTCAGAGTCTATAATTGAGCCAAAAATTTTAGGCATATTTACATACCTCCAACCATTAATCAGTTTTAGGATGTTCACCAATAATACGTACTTCTCTATTTAGCTCAACATCAAATTTTTCTTTAACAACTTTCTGCACATAATGAATTAAATCTTCATAATCTGTTGCTGTTCCATTGTCGACATTGACCATAAAACCAGCATGTTTTGTTGATACTTCAACACCACCAATTCGATGTCCTTGTAATTTGGCATCTTGAATTAATTTACCAGCGAAGTGGCCTGGAGGACGTTGGAAGACACTACCACAAGAGGGATATTCTAATGGTTGCTTTGATTCACGGCGTTCAGTTAAATCATCCATAGTTTCTTGGATATCATTAATATTTCCAGGTGCTAAAGTAAAGGCCGCTTCTAATACAACTAAATGTTGTTGTTGAATAATACTATTACGATAATCTAATTCGAGTTCGTTTGTTGTTAACTTAATTAACTCTCCTTGATCATTAACACATAAGGCGTAATCGATACAATCTTTAACTTCTCCACCATACGCGCCAGCATTCATATAAACTGCTCCACCAATAGAACCAGGTATACCACATGCGAATTCTAAACCAGTTAAGGCGTAATCTCGTGCAACTCGGGAGACATCGATAATAGCAGCGCCGCTACCAGCAATAATTGCATCATCTGAAACATCGATATAATTAAGCGCCAACAAACTAATAACAATGCCTCGGATGCCACCCTCACGGATGATAATATTTGAACCATTACCTAAATAAGTAACAGGAATTTGATGTTCATAGGCATATTTAACGATGGCTTGAACTTCTTGGTTTTTAGTAGGTATGATATAAAAATCTGCCTTACCACCAGTTTTAGTGTAAGTATAACGTTTTAAAGGTTCGTCAATTTTAATTTTGTCACTCGGAATGAGTTGTAGTAAATCTTGATAGATGTCTTCATTTATCACTTTTAAGTACATCCTTTCTCCTGTCTTTTATGTCATCTATATTATACCAATTTTAAAAATCATTTGCGAAAATTGAAAATATCTTGTGATAATAATTAATAATGTCTATTGTTTTAGTTTGTTAGAATTTTCTTATACAATTGGTCGAAGTATTGTTGTTTTTGTTGTTCATATTGTCTTATGCTCGTTGTATAATTTAATATCTGTTGTTTTTTAGCATCGAATTCCTTAGCAATAGCATTATTTGTAGCTAATAAATCATCGATGTCTAAGTACGCTTGAAATTTAGGTGAATCAATTTGGACAATATGTAAACGAACTTGTTGCTTTAAATCTTTCAAATTATTAAATTTAGCCATAACTACTTTTTTATGATATGCATGATGTAGTCGATAAAAACCAACATAATTGAGACGTTTTTCATCAAGCGCAGTAATATCGTGTAAATTATTCACACCTACTAAAATATCTAAAATAGGTTCAGTAGCATAGTTGAAGTGTCGTGTACCACCTATATGTTTAGTATATTTAACAGGACTATCTAATAAATTTAATAAAGTTGATTTAATTAAGTTATATTGGTGATTATAATTCGTATTTAATTGAGTTGTTATGAATGGTTGTATATTTGAATACATGATATTCTCCTTTAGTATCTAAACTAAGCGTATTACACGTAAAAGTCTGACATACTATACCATAATTTATTTTCATAATAAACATGTTTTTGTATAATGAATCTGTTAGGAGTGCATCTATGAAAAAATTTCTTATACCACTTTGTTTATTGATGATTATAGTTACTGCTAATGCTTGTAGTAATAAAGAACAACAAGACATTGCAAAATTTGATAATCAATATACAAAAGTTAAACAAAAAGATAAAGAATTACGTCAAGAAATAGATAACATACATTTAAAAAATTTAGATCAACTAAGTAAAACAGATACAACTGATAAAAATAGTAAAGAATTTAAAGCACTACAACAAAAAATTAATCAACAGTTGATGTCTAAGTTTAAACAATATGATAAAGCTGTGGAACAATTATCTGGTAAAACAGCTAAGACTAGATCGTTAAAAAAAGATTATTTGACAATTTTTAGAAGTAAAAAGCAAGATATTGATCAATTAAAATCATTTGTTGATTTGTGTAATCAATCGATTAAATATAATGAAGACATTCTAGATTACACAAAGCAATTTGAAAATAATAGATATAAAGTCGAAAGTGAAATCAACAAAGCTTCAGATAAAGGTGAAGCTAATACATTAACTAGTAAAATAGAAAAAAATAATGAAGCACTAAAAAAAGTAGCAAGTAAAAAGTTAAAAGACGTCGATGACAATAAAGCAAAAGAAGTTATTAAAGATGATATTATCCCACTTATTGATAAGCAAATTGCTGATATTAACCAAACTAATATTAGTGATAAAAATGTTAATAATGCTAGAAAAAATGCTATTGAAATGTATTATAGTTTGCAAAATTACTATAATACACGTTTTGAAACTATCAAAGTTAGTAATAAATTATCTGAGATTGATGTAGATAAGCTACCAAAAGAGGGTAAAGATATAATTAAGGATGATAAAGTTTTTGAAAAAAGATTAGAAAAAGTAAAAGAACAATAATAGAAATAGTTTTCAAATTTAAAAATTTTACATTAACTGTTAACATGACATCTTACAATGTGTATAATGGTAAACATTGAGATTGAAAACAAATGTGATGTCACGCGAGTCGTTATTTAAATGTGATAATTATTTATTGAGGTGAAAAGGGTGGCTATAAAGCTAAGTTCGATCGATCAATTTGAACAAGTAATAACAGAAAATAAATATGTATTTGTTTTAAAACATAGTGATACATGTCCTATTTCAGCTAATGCATATGATCAATTTAACAAATTTTTATATGAACGAGATATGGATGGATATTACTTAATCGTACAACAGGAACGAGAATTATCGGATTATATTGCGGACAAAACAAATGTTAAACATGAATCACCACAAGCATTTTATTTTGTTGATGGTGAAATGGTTTGGAATAGAGACCATAGCGATATAAATGTTTCGTCATTAGCGCAAGCAGAAGAATAACTATAAGCATAATGATGAAGTCATCTAGTATAGTAATATAAATTATAATGATAACTAATCATGTTATTCATACAAGTAGAGCCTGGGTCAATATGTTGTCTCAGGCTTTTCTTAATTGATTGAGTTAGCTTTTAAATATGAAAAATATCCTAAAAATCTGTATAATGTTAACATGTATTTGAAATTAACATATGAATGATACTAAATGATAGATTAATCAAATATCAAAATAATCTTTATTATATAAGTTGAAAATTCTCATTGTAGTAATTAGTTAAAAAGAGAACGTTTAATATACAACAAATCACAAAAAGTAAAAAAGGTGGTTATATTAATGAAAGTATTAGTAGCAATGGATGAATTTAATGGAATTATTTCCAGTTACCAAGCAAATAGATATGTTGAAGAAGCAGTTGCAAGTCAAATAGATACTGCAGATGTTGTACAAGTTCCATTATTTAATGGAAGACATGAACTATTAGATTCTGTCTTTTTATGGCAATCAGGAGAAAGATACCGTATACCGGTACATGATGCAGATATGAATTCAGTAGAAGGCGTCTATGGTCAAACTGATTCAGGCATGACGGTCATTGAAGGTAACTTGTTTTTAAAAGGTCACAAACCAATTGAGCAACGTTCAAGTTATGGTTTAGGTGAGATGATTAAACATGCTTTAGATAATGATGCACAACATATAGTTATTTCTTTAGGTGGTATAGATAGCTTTGATGCTGGTGCCGGGATGTTACAAGCATTAGGTGCAACATTTTATGATGATGAGGCACGTGTCGTTGATGTATCCCAAGGCGTAAGTAGTATTAAATATATTAGACGAATTGATATGACCAATATTCACCCTAAATTAGCATCTGCTCGTATTCAATTGATGTCAGATTTCTCTAGTAAAATGTATGGTAAGAATAGTGAAATCATGCAAACGTACAAAAGTCATCATTTAAGTCATAATGAAGCGGCAGAAATAGATAATTTAGTGTGGTATTTCAGTGAATTATTCAAAAGTGAATTGAGATTAGCAATAGGTCCAGTTGAACGTGGGGGTGCTGGAGGCGGTATTGCTGCTGTTCTAAGTGGACTGTATCAAGCTGAAATATTAACAAGTCACGAACTTGTTGATCAATTAACGCATCTTGATCATTTAGTAGAACAAGCAGATTTAATTATCTTTGGTGAAGGGTTAAATGAAAAAGATCATCTGTTAGAAACAACAACATTAAGAATAGCAGAACTATGTCAGAAGTATCATAAAGTATCTATCGCAATTTGTGCGACGCCTGAAAAATTTGATTTATTTGAATCCCAAGGTGTAACAGCAATGTTCAATACCTTTATTGATATGCCTGATAGCTATACAGATTTTAAAATGGGTATTCAAATCAGACATTATACCGTTCAAGCTTTAAAATTATTGAAAACACCGTTTGATACCACAAAATAATATATTCAACGATTGTCGTTTTGCTCAATTATGTAAAAGTTAGATGTGGATTTTTGATGACGGTCCCAGATGAGCCCCACTATTTTGGCAAGACTGACTAGTATTATAAAAAGTTAATTTATCAACATTTTATAATACAGATAGTTACTGCTAATCGCTAAAAATTTATTATAGAATCTTTTTGTCGCAAACTGAAAACGTAAAAATAGCCGTACATAGAGGTAACTGAAACACTGTTGTTTCAACTATAACTTCTATGAACGGCTTTTATTTTAGGGTTCTCTCCCAAATTGGACTGATATATAATTATTCATTTTTTTTATCAGGCCTAAAAAATAGATAACCTATCTTAGTATGATTTGGTATTAGTTGTCATTATTGTTATTTGCAACTTCTTCAACAATACCAACGATTACTTGAACAGCTTTTTCCATAACGTCAATTGATGCGTATTCATATGGACCATGGAAATTGCCACAACCAGTAAAAATATTTGGTGTAGGTAAGCCCATATACGATAATTGAGAACCATCTGTTCCACCACGTATTGGCTCAGTATTAGGTGTAATGTCTAATTTAGCAAAGACACGTTTTGGAATATCGATAATATGCTGCAACGGCACAATTTTTTCAGCCATATTGTAGTATTGATCGTGTATATCTACTTTAACAGGATAATTTTCAAAATGGGCATTAATATCATCTCTAATTTCTAACATGCGCTTTTTACGTAAATCAAATTGTTTCTTATCATGATCACGAATGATATATTGTAATGTAGCTTTTTCAACATTACCTGAAAAATTCATTAAATGATAGAATCCTTCGTAGCCATCAGTACGTTCAGGCACTTCTGCATCTGGCAATAAACTATCAAACTGTTCTCCTAATTTAATAGCATTGACCATAGCATTCTTGGCAGAGCCTGGATGAACATTTACGCCATGACATGTAATAGTAGCTTCGGCAGCATTAAAACTTTCATATTGTAATTCACCAAAATGACTACCATCCATGGTATAGGCGAAATCGGCATTGAAACGTTTAACATCGAATTTGTGAGGGCCACGTCCAATTTCTTCATCTGGTGTAAAACCTATACGAATCTTTCCGTGTTTGATTTCAGGATGTTCTAATAAGTATTGAATAGCTTCCATAATTTCAACAACACCAGCTTTATCATCAGCTCCAAGTAAAGATGTACCATCAGTAATCATTAATGTATGATCCTTTAAATTTGATAATTCAGGAAAAACTGCAGGGTCTAATACACGGCTAGTGTCACCTAATTTAATAGCTTCGCCATCATAACTTTCAATGAGTTGTGGATTAACATTGGTTGCATTAAAATCAGGTGACGTATCGACATGAGCTAAGAATCCTACAGTAGGAACATCATAATCAATATTACTTTCAAGTGTTGCAAATAAATAGCCGTTATCATCGATATCAGTAGCAACATCCATTTGTTCTAACTCTTGAGCTAATAAATTCAATAAATCCCATTGTTTGTTAGTTGATGGTGTTGCTGATGACGTTGGATCAGATTGTGTATCAATTTTGACATATCTAGTTAATCTATCAATCAATTGTGCTTTCATCATTTCAGGTCCCCTTAAACTCTATTATTCATGTTATAAGACTTTTTGTAAGTTTTACCTTTGATTTTACCATATAAATGTTTAATACGAGTGTATAGATAGTATAGAATTTCCGAAACTAATATACCGAAGGCAATAGCTCCAGAAATTAATGTTACTTCTAAAAATGTATTAATAGCATCTGTGTAACTATTCGATACAAGGTATCTTGTAGCCTGATAAGCTAAACCACCAGGTACTAACGGTATAATACCGGGTACAATAAAAATAATTACTGGGCGTTTATATCTGCGACTCATTGTATGACTCATTAAACCAAGTATCAAACTTCCTAAAAAGGAGGCGCCAACTTTTCCTAAGTCTAAATCAACGGTAAACTGATAGATCGTCCAAGCTACAGCTCCAACAAATCCACAAGCCGGTAACAAGCGCTTTGGTGCATTAAAAATAATCGAAAAAAGCACTGTTGAAATAAAGCTGATTGTAAAATGGAATAAATAAAATAGCATAATTTAACAGTCCTTTCTTATAATAATAAAAGTACAATCGCTACACCAGCACCAATAGCGAATGAAGTAAGTGCTGCTTCAACACCACGTGACATACCAGCTAATAATTCACCAGCTAACAGGTCACGAATGGCGTTAGTGATTAAAATACCAGGTACTAAAGGCATCACACTTGCAATAGTAATAATATCTTGATTGGTTGCAATACCTAATTTAGTGAATGTAGCGGCAATAGAAATAACAACTGCAGCAGCAACAAATTCTGAGAAAAATTTAATTTGGATATAACGTTGCACAAAACTAAAGGTTAAAAATGCAGCACCACCAGCAATAACTGCAATCCAGCAGTCGGAAGCCACACCACCAAACATAAATAAGAAGAAACCACATGCTATAGCAGCGGCAAAAACGTTCATGATAAATGAATATTGTAGTGATGCATGTTGTAAATGGATAAATTCTGATTTAGCTTCATCAATAGTTAATTGTTGGTTTGAAATTTTACGGGATAAACTGTTAGTTAATGCAATTTTTTCAAGGTCAGTTGTACGTTCACGTATTCTAATTAGGCGGGTATTCGTTCTATCATTTAAAGAAAAAATAATTGCAGTCGAACTAACAAAGCTATATGTATTATGAAGCCCATAACTATGAGCAATTCTATTCATAGTATCTTCAACACGGTATGTTTCAGCACCAGATTCAAGTAAAATCCTTCCAGCTATTAACACTACGTCAATCACTTTATTTTCATCAATGATAGTGATTGAATCAGGCATACATGTCACCTCCACAATAAATAATTTAAAAATTTGAATAATTGAAGTTTACAACTTGTTATGCCAACTTTCAATAGACAGTTGGTATTATTTACAGAGAGAGATAAAAATAAAAAATAAACTGCTAATAAAAGTTAACGCTATTTCATGACAGCGCTAAAATTATATTAGCAGTTAAGTTATTTACAGTTGAATGATTGGATTAAACATTACTTTGTTTCGTCCTTCATTTTTCGCTACATGTACCATATCATCAGCATCTTTAAAAACTTTACGTTGTGATTTTGGATCGTCAGCAGTTAAATAGCCGACACCAATCGATACTGATAATTTAATGACTTCTTTATCTGGAAGGTGGAATGATGATTTTTCTACTCCAGAACGAATATTTTCAGCAAGTCTAACACTTTGATCTAAAGTATAACCTGCGATAACAACTGAAAATTCTTCGCCACCATTTCTGAAAATCTTAAATTGAGTTGGTACATAGTTTTTTAATAGTTGTGACATTTGTTTTAATACTGCATCACCTGATTTGTGTGAGTATGTATCGTTAACATCTTTAAAGCCGTCGATATCAATTAATAATAATGCGATACTTTGGTTGTCTTGTTCAGCCTTGCGAGATACTTCATTTAAATGACGATCAAATTCTTTAACATTACCTAAACCTGTTAAGTAATCGTACTTGTCTTCATTTTCATAGCGATTGACTAATGAGAAAAAATGCCAAATGTCTACAAAAGTGATTGCAGAAGCTAAAGTTATAATAAGTGACATTGGAATTAAAATTATCACTTCATTTAAACTATATAAAGGACTGACAAGTGCAATTCCAAATAATATAATTATAGTAATAATATTAAGAATGAGTAAGGCAATAATATCATTTTGTTTTAAAAATGGTCCAATGGCACTAGTTACTGCTGCAATAACAAGTAAAGTAACACCATACATAATTGAATTGTCAAAGACAACAATTTCAACAATGGATACAATAACCGTTGCAGATAGTGTATATACCATATTAGTGTAACGACCTAAAAATAATAACGGAACAAATGTTAAATGTATTAAGTATTCACCTCTATATGGAATAGGGTATACTGATAATAATAATGAAACAATTGTCATGAGAACAGTTACATATCCTTTTGAGAATACCATGCGTTTATTTTCGGAATACTGTAATCTGTGAAATAAATATATACCAGCGACAATAACAGATATATTATAAATGAAAGCTTCGAACATATCTTAATCGACTCCTTTAATTGACCACTAGCTATTGTAAGTGAAAACTTACATTTTGTCATTAGTTAACAGATAAAATAACATAATCTAGTGACATTAATGTTAAAATGTTCACTTAAATGTTATGATTAAAAAATAATTTGTTTACATAAATATATATAAACGATATTAATGAAAATAGTTGCATATTAAAATACAGTGATATATTGATAAAGACATTAATGAAAATAACATATGATAAAGGGACCCAACATAGAGAATTTCACCAAGAAATTCTACGGACAATGCAGGGACCCGTCATAGAAAAATTTTATAACTAAAATTTTTACTTTAATGTGCCAGACGGGCAAGGTTGGGCAAGGGACCCAACATAGAAAAACTGGATATCCAGTTTTTTCATGCCATGCAGGGACCCGTCATAGAAAAATTTTATAAAGGATTACAGTTGACACTATTAGTGCAACTGCATAGGGACCCAACACAGAAAAATTCTGAGCAAAGAATTTTTACAATGATGTGCAAGTTGGGCAAGAACTAGTAAAGATTGTAAATCTAACTAGTTCTAAATGTGCCAGACGGGCATAGTTGGGCAAGGGACCCAACACAGAGAAACTGTACTTACAGTTTCTACAAACAATGCAAGTTGGGCAAGAGCTAGTAAAGATTATAAATCTAACATAAAGGAATACAATTGCTTGCTAGCGCAACAATTGCATAAGAGCTAGTAAAGATTATAAATCTAACATAAAGGAATACAATTGCTTGCTAGCGCAACAATTGCATAAGAGCTAGTAAAGATTATAAATCTAACATAAAAGAATACAATTGCTTGCTAGCGCAACAATTGCATAAGAGCTAGTAAAGATTATAAATCTAACTAGCTCTAATAGGAAGAATAATTTATATTGATGAAGGTGAATAAATGGTTACATTACTCCTTATTGCTGTAACAATGATTGTAAGTTTAATTATAACACCAATCGTTATTGCAATTTCAAAGCGTTTAAATTTAGTAGATAAACCAAATTTTCGAAAAGTGCATACTAAACCTATATCAATGATGGGCGGCACAGTGATTTTGTTTTCTTTTTTAATTGGTATTTGGATTGGCAAGCCTATTGAATCAGAAGTTAAACCTCTTATCATTGGGGCAATCATTATGTATTTATTAGGTCTCGTCGATGATATATATGATTTAAAACCATATATTAAATTAGCTGGACAAATCGTTGCTGCTTTAGTTGTTGCATTTTATGGTGTAACGATTGATTTTATTTCATTACCAATGGGTGCGACGATACATTTTGGATTTTTAAGTGTTCCGATTACTGTTATTTGGATTGTAGCTATTACAAATGCTATTAATTTGATTGATGGGCTAGATGGTCTTGCCTCCGGAGTTTCAGCAATTGGTTTAATAACTATAGGCTTTATTGCTATTTTACAAGCTAATATCTTTATAACAATGATTTGTTGTGTCTTGCTCGGATCACTATTAGGATTTTTATTTTACAATTTTCATCCTGCTAAAATATTTCTTGGAGATAGTGGAGCATTAATGATTGGCTTTATTATAGGTTTCTTATCATTGTTAGGTTTTAAGAATATTACAATTATTGCTTTATTCTTCCCAATAGTCATCTTAGCCGTGCCTTTTATTGATACTTTATTTGCTATGATTCGTAGAGTTAAAAAAGGACAACATATTATGCAAGCAGATAAGTCACACTTGCATCATAAGTTGTTAGCATTAGGATATACACATAGACAAACAGTATTGCTAATTTACTCAATTTCAATATTGTTTAGTTTGTCTAGTATCATTCTTTATATTTCTCCTCCAATCGGAGTAATCTTTATGTTTATTTTGATTATTTTTTCAATTGAACTCATTGTTGAATTTACAGGCTTAATTGATAATAATTATAGACCAATTTTAAATTTTATTAGTCGTAAAACAAATAACAAAACACATCAATATAAAGAATAATAGTGATGTTATAAATACAAATAAAACTCTAGTAATAATGTTATCTTACTTATCTTTGAATAGGATGAGTCGATATAGTATTACTAGAGTTTTTTAATTTTGTAACTATACTGATTGATATCAAAATTTCTATGAATGATTGAACATGTGTTTAGCACTAAGTTGTAGGAATATCAAATGGTAATAATTTAGGATTTTCTTCAGTTAGATCATAATTTCCTGCAGTAATTTTATTTAAGAAATTGATAAAATCTTCATAATCACTTTTAACAACATCGATATGGTAACTGACTTTATCAGTATAATTTTGATGTCTTAATAAAAACGGAGTAGAAGCAAGTTCATATTCAAATTTACCAGTTTGATCGTAATTTAAAGTCACGATACAAGGAATAGCCTCACGCAGTTCAACACGACCACTATCGTAGATAACATCTCTAACAGCACCACTATATGCACGAATTAAGCCGCCACCACCTAATTTAATACCACCAAAATATCTCGTGACAACGACACAAGCGTCATGTATGTCTAACTTTTTTAAAATTTCGAGCATAGGGATACCTGCAGTACCAGTTGGTTCGCCATCGTCATTGGCTTTTTGAATATTCATTTCAGGACCAACTGTATAAGCAGAACAGTTATGTGTTGCATCTTTATGTTCAGTTTTAATGGTGTTAATAAAATCTTTTGCTTCATCTTCAGATTGTACAGGTTTAATATGAGCAATAAATCTAGACTTATTAATTACATTTTCTATTGTATGTTCTTGTTTAATTGTAATAATATGATTTGTCATAATAACTCCTTACCTAATATCTACTTTTAGCTGTTCATCTATATTATACACTGATGTGCTTATAACTATAAATCCTTTGATTAGCATTTTCTTTTTAGTAAAATTATTGTATTATGACTATGAGTATAATTGAGGAGGACGACTATGAAGATTGCTGTAATGACTGATTCTACAAGCTATCTGTCTCAAGAGTTAATAGATAAATATAATATTCCGATAGCACCTTTGAGTGTGACTTTTGATAATGGTGAAAATTTTACTGAAAAAACTGATATAAATATGGACGATTTTTATAGTCAAATGTTAAATTCACAAACAATACCAACAACAAGCCAACCTGCCATTGGAGAATGGTTATCTAATTATGAATCATTAAGAGAACAAGGCTATTCTGATGTCATTGTCGTGTGTTTATCTAGTGGTATTAGTGGAAGTTTTCAGTCTGCTAAGCAAGCTGGTGATATGGTTGATGGTATTAAAATCCATGCATTTGATAGTAAGCTTGCTACGATGATGGAAGGGTGCTATGTGTTACGTGCAATTGAAATGGTCGAACAAGGCTATGAGCCACAACAAATTATTGATGATTTATTAGATATGCGCAATAATACAGGTGCTTATTTAATTGTCGATGATTTGAAAAATCTTCAAAAAAGTGGACGCATCACAGGTGCACAAGCCTGGGTTGGAACTTTATTGAAAATGAAACCTGTACTTAAATTTGATGATGGTAAAATTGTACCAGATGAAAAAGTACGTACTAAAAAACGTGCCATTCAAGCGCTAGAAAATAAAATTTTAGATATTGTTAAAGATTATGATGAAGTTACTTTGTTTGTAATTAATGGCGATCATTTTGAAGATGGTCAAGCACTATATAAAAAATTACAATCTGAATGTCCTAATAATTATCAAGTAGCATATTCAGAATTTGGGCCAGTAGTAGCAGCACATTTAGGTTCTGGTGGATTAGGCTTAGGTTATGTAGGAAGAAAAATTAGATTAACTTAACAATATATTTAAGTAATAGTTTATAAAGTCTATATTATTAAATGATTATGAGTAAACTGTTAATCGATGAGTTTCAAAGCTCAAATTAATAGTTTAAATACCACTAACATTTAATGTATAGGCTTTTTTTAATTTGGACAGTTTCATTTAATATTATGACTGTATGAAAGAGAACATACAATTTCTAAATTTGTCCTTAGAACAATGAAATATCATTTATGTATTTTTAAGAGGTGATAAATTGAAACATTATGGCAAATTAATACACCCCCAAACAAAGATAACCACTGAACAAGTAGAATCTATAAGCCCTGGTGTTATTAAAAAAAATGGTAGAAACTATTGTATTCAATGTGAAAGTGATTTACCAAGTCATTTTCATAGCTATCAATCTGATATTACCAATGAAAAAATTATATATTGCCGAAACTGTATACAATTAGGGCGAATGGATAATATAACACATTATCGATTGATTCAAAGTGTCAATGTCTCATCTAAAGCATGCTATAACTTACCATTCAAGTTATCTGAACAACAACAATATGCTTCAAATATAATTGTGGAAGCTGTTAAGTCAAGGCAAACTGTTTTATTATATGCAGTAACAGGAGCTGGCAAAACTGAAATGATGTTTAAAGGGATACAGCAAGCAAGACAAAATGGAGACAATGTTGCAATCGTTTCTCCAAGAGTTGATGTAGTGATTGAAATAAGTCAACGTATTAAAGAAGCATTTAAAGATGAAAAAATAGACGTTTTGCATCAACAGTCGCAACAACAGTTTAATGGATATTTTATTATTGCAACAGTGCATCAATTGTATCGCTTTAAAGGCCACTTTGATGTAGTGTTCATAGATGAAGTAGACGCTTTTCCTTTATCGATGGATACGTCATTACAACAGACGATTAAGAGTGCCACTAAAACAACATGCACAATCATTTATATGACTGCAACACCTCCAAAGCAATTATTACGAAACATCCCTGCAAAAAATATAATTAAATTACCTGCGCGTTTCCATAGACAACCATTACCACTTCCTTCTTTTAAATATTTCAAATTAACACCTAACAAAAGACAAGTCTTATTATTAAATATGATAATGGAACAAATTCGAAGTCAACGTTTTACATTGGTTTTCTTTAATAATATAGATACGATGATTACAACTTATCAGACATATAAACAAATCTTGAACAATTTAACTTATGTTTATAGTTCTGATGCTTTTCGTTTTGAAAAAGTAGAACGCTTAAGAAAAGGTGACTATCAAGTTTTATTTACAACTACAATATTGGAACGAGGTTTTACCATGTCTAAGCTAGATGTTATTGTCATCGATTCTCATACTTTTAATGAAGCGGCATTAATTCAAATTGCAGGTAGGGTAGGTAGGAAATTACAATCAACTAGTGGCCATGTTTGCTTTTTACATCAAGGTGTAACTATAGAGATGCGTAGAGCTAAAAGGAATATTGCTATGATGAATAAATTAGCATTACAAAAAGGGTGGTTAGATGAATAAATGCTTAGTATGTAACGCTAAAATACCAGTTCAATATGATGTTTATCATTTCTTTACAGCAACGAAGACGTTATGTGAGACATGTCAACAACAGTGGTTGGAAATAACAATTAACAATAATAGTAAGAGATGCTCGTAATGTTTGAAAATATTAGACCATGATGAATTAGAGTGCCAAGATTGTACATTTTTATCACGTCACTTTACATTAATGGATCAACTGTATTGTAATTTTGAATATACAGGTATTATGAAAGAAGTGATACATCAGATTAAATTTTTAAAAGATCAATATTTATGTCAACTTTTAGCAGAGCTCATTCAATTGCCATCTACCGCATATGATTTAATAGTACCAATTCCATCTTCAAATGAACGAGATAAACAAAGGACATTTAATCCAATTAGAGAAGTATTGAAAGCTAAAGGTATTTACTATCATGATATTCTTTGTGCTAAATATAGACCTAAACAGTATAATTTAACCAAGTATCAACGTATGACAATGGAAAATCCATTTTCAATTGATGATAAAATCGACTTAACCAACAAGGAAATTCTACTCATTGATGATATTTATACAACAGGATTAACTATTCATCATGCAGGGTGTAAATTGTATGATAAAAATATCAGAAAATTCAAAGTGTTTGCGTTTGCACGATAGCATAAACGTGTTAATATATAATTAAGAGTTACCAATAAAGAGGTTTAAGGAGAGATTACTATGATTAGATTTGAAATTCATGGAGATAACCTCACTATCACAGATGCAATTCGCAACTATATTGAGGAAAAAATTGGTAAATTGGAGCGTTATTTTAATGACGTACCAAATGCAGTAGCACACGTGAAAGTTAAAACGTATTCAAACTCAGCAACTAAAATTGAAGTAACAATTCCTTTGAAAAATGTAACATTAAGAGCTGAAGAACGTAATGATGATTTATATGCAGGTATTGATTTAATTAATAATAAACTTGAAAGACAAGTTAGAAAATATAAAACACGAATCAATCGTAAGAGTCGCGATCGTGGCGACCAAGACGTATTTGTTGCTGAGCTTCAAGAAGCACCAGCAGACAATGAGTCTTCTGACGATAATGATATCGAAATTATTCGTTCTAAAGAATTCAGTTTGAAACCAATGGATTCTGAAGAAGCAGTATTACAAATGAATTTATTAGGTCATGATTTCTTTGTCTTTACAGATAGAGAAACAGATGGCACAAGTATTGTTTATCGTCGTAAAGATGGTAAATATGGACTTATCCAAACAACAGAACAATAAATTATGATTCATTCAAGGCTGGGACATTTAGTTGTCTCAGCTTTTTTATTGTGGAAACATCACAAATTATAGATTATAAATAGCAGTAAATTAGGACTTAACAATTTGTAATTACTACTACGATGTTGCAATGAAATCTACTTTTTAGTAATAGTAATAGGAAGTTAACCAGTCACGCTTTTAAAAATTAATTTAGTAATAACAAAAGCCAAGTAACTACTTTAATAAGTAACTATAATGGTGTCATCATGAAATAGCTTAAGCAAATTGTTGAACGAAATAGTTATACTGTGATAATGTAAATTGATATATATAAATGGAAATGGGATTAATTATATTGCAATTGTGATAATTAAGTGGATATAAGACTTTATAGTTAAGATATACTATATTTTAGTCGAATAAATGGATGTAATTTCTAACGAATTAATATAAAATAAACTTGCTAACAACTTAATGATATGAAATATATCACTATAAGATTATTATACAACTGTCAAATGAGTGTATAAGTATAATTTTATATCTATAAATGATAAGATAAATTGTTGAAGGCGAAAGAGTTTGAAGCTAAAGGAGCGAACATAATGGGATTTTTATCAAAAGTTCTTGATGGCAATAATAAAGAAATAAAAAAATTAGGAAAAACTGCTGATAAAGTACTTGCGTTAGAGGAAAAAACAGCAATTTTAACTGATGAAGAAATTCGCAATAAAACAAAAGAGTTTCAAGACGAATTATCACAAATAGAGGATGTTAAAAAACAAAATGACTATTTAGATAAGATTTTACCAGAAGCATATGCTTTAGTAAGAGAAGGAGCTAAGCGTGTCTTTAATATGTCTCCTTACAGAGTACAAATCATGGGTGGTATCGCAATTCATAAAGGTGATATCGCTGAAATGAGAACTGGTGAAGGTAAAACTTTGACAGCAACAATGCCTACATATTTAAATGCATTAGCTGGTAGAGGCGTGCATGTTATTACAGTCAATGAATATTTGTCTAGTGTACAAAGTGAAGAAATGGCTGAATTATATAATTTCTTAGGATTAACAGTGGGCTTGAACTTAAATAGTAAAACTACTGAAGAAAAACGTGAAGCATATGCACAAGATATTACTTATAGTACAAATAATGAATTAGGTTTTGATTACCTACGAGATAATATGGTTAATTACGCAGAAGATCGTGTAATGAGACCGTTACATTTTGCTATTATCGATGAAGTGGACTCCATTTTAATTGATGAAGCTCGTACCCCATTAATCATTTCTGGTGAAGCTGAAAAATCTACATCACTATATACTCAAGCTAATGTATTTGCTAAAATGCTAAAACTTGATGAGGATTATAAATATGATGAAAAAACAAAAGCTGTTCATTTAACTGAACAAGGCGCAGATAAAGCAGAACGTATGTTTAAAGTAGATAACTTATATGATGTACAAAATGTAGATGTCATTAGCCATATTAATACAGCATTAAAAGCACATGTGACATTACAAAGAGATGTCGATTACATGGTAGTTGATGGGGAAGTACTGATTGTAGACCAATTCACTGGACGTACAATGCCGGGACGTCGATTCTCTGAAGGATTACACCAAGCTATTGAAGCAAAAGAAGGTGTCCAAATTCAAAATGAATCTAAAACGATGGCTTCTATTACATTCCAAAACTACTTCAGAATGTATAATAAATTAGCTGGTATGACTGGTACTGCGAAGACTGAAGAAGAGGAATTTAGAAATATTTACAATATGACTGTAACTCAAATTCCTACAAATAAACCAATCCAACGTAAGGATAAATCTGATTTAATTTATATTAGTCAAAAAGGTAAATTTGATGCAGTTGTTGAAGATGTAGTTGAAAAACATAAAGCTGGTCAACCAGTATTATTAGGTACTGTAGCAGTTGAAACTTCTGAATATATTTCTAATCTACTTAAAAAACGTGGCGTACGTCATGATGTATTAAATGCTAAAAATCATGAACGTGAAGCTGAAATTGTTGCAGGAGCAGGACAAAAAGGTGCAGTTACTATCGCGACTAACATGGCTGGCCGTGGTACAGATATCAAACTTGGTGAAGGAGTAGAAGAATTAGGTGGCTTAGCTGTTATTGGTACAGAACGACATGAATCTCGACGTATTGATGATCAGTTACGTGGTCGTTCAGGACGTCAAGGTGACCGCGGAGATAGCCGTTTCTACTTATCTTTACAAGATGAATTGATGATTCGTTTTGGATCAGAACGATTACAAAAAATGATGAGTAGACTAGGATTAGATGACTCTACGCCAATTGAATCTAAAATGGTTTCTAGAGCTGTTGAATCAGCACAAAAACGAGTAGAAGGTAATAACTTTGATGCTCGTAAGCGTATATTAGAATATGATGAAGTATTACGTAAACAACGTGAAATTATATATAATGAACGTAATAGTATTATAGATAATGAAGATAGTTCACAAGTTGTAGACGCAATGTTACGTTCAACGTTACAACGTAGTATTAATTATTACATTAATTCTGAAGATGATGACATCGAGTATCAACCGTTTATCGATTATGTTAATGACATTTTCTTACAAGAAGGCGAGTTAACTGAAACTGACATAAAAGGTAAAGATTCAGAAGATATCTTTGAAATTGTATGGGCTAAAATTGAACAAGCATATAATAGTCAAAAAGAAATTTTAGGTGAACAAATGAATGAATTTGAACGTATGATTTTATTACGTTCAATTGATAGTCATTGGACAGATCATATCGATACTATGGATCAGTTACGTCAAGGTATTCATTTACGTTCATATGCGCAACAAAATCCATTACGTGATTATCAAAATGAAGGACATGAATTATTTGATATCATGATGCAAAATATTGAAGAAGATACTTGTAAGTATATTCTTAAATCAGTAGTGCAAGTAGAAGATGATATCGAACGTGAAAAAACTACTGAATTTGGAGAAGCGAAACATGTATCTGCTGAAGATGGTAAAGAAAAAGTTAAAGCGCAACCAATTGTTAAAGGTGATCAAGTAGGTAGAAACGATCCTTGCCCATGTGGAAGTGGCAAAAAATATAAAAATTGTCATGGACAATAAATGATAAATAACAGAGTTCTGAATAAAATACTTCAGAACTCTTTTTTCATGGCATATAGTACGGGTATTTATTGTCAATTAGTCAATCAAAGTTTAAAATGAACACATCATATAATATAAAGCGTATATATAATTAATGTGAAATAGGAGAGAAGACGATGGAACTTTCTGAAATCAAACGTAACATAGATAAATATAATCAAGATTTAACACAAATTAGGGGGTCTCTTTGACTTAGATAATAAAAAAACAAATATACAAGAGTATGAAGAAATGATGTCGGAGCCTAATTTTTGGGATGACCAAAATAAAGCTCAAGATATTATAGATAAGAATAATGCAATTAAGTCAGTAGTTTCCGGATATGAACAATTGCAAAATGATGTAGATGATATGGAAGCTACTTGGGAATTACTACAAGAAGAGTTTGACGAAGATATGAAAATAGACCTTGAGCAAAAGGTTAATCAATTTAAAGCTCAAGTTGATAAATTTGAATTACAACTTTTACTAGATGGACCACATGACAGTAATAATGCAATTTTAGAATTACATCCAGGTGCAGGCGGTACGGAATCTCAAGATTGGGCTAATATGTTATTAAGAATGTATCAAAGATATTGTGAGCAAAAAGGATTCAAAGTTGAAGTAGTAGATTACCTTCCTGGAGATGAAGCAGGTATTAAAAGTGTTACTTTACTAATTAAAGGACATAATGCCTATGGTTATTTAAAAGCTGAAAAAGGTGTACATAGATTAGTTAGAATATCCCCATTTGATTCTTCGGGTCGTCGACATACATCATTTGCTTCATGTGATGTGATACCTGATTTTAATAATGATGAGATAGAAATAGAGATTAATCCAGATGATATTACGGTTGATACATTTAGAGCTTCAGGTGCGGGTGGTCAACATATTAACAAAACAGAATCAGCCATTCGTATTACTCACCATCCATCTGGTATTGTAGTCAACAATCAAAACGAACGTTCACAAATCAAGAACCGTGAAGCAGCAATGAAAATGTTAAAGTCTAAGCTCTATCAATTAAAATTAGAAGAACAAGAGCGTGAAATGGCTGAGATAAGAGGAGAACAAAAAGAAATTGGCTGGGGAAGCCAAATACGATCATATGTATTCCATCCATATTCTATGGTTAAAGATCACAGAACGAATGAGGAAACTGGAAAAGTAGATGCAGTTATGGACGGAGATATTGGACCTTTTATTGAAGCTTATTTAAGACAAGAAATGTCTACTAATTAATATAGCAAACACCTTACTGACTGCTAGATAAGTTAGTAAGGTGTTTTTAAAATATTTGGATTTATATGAATGAAATATGTACTATGCATAGAGTAATATTACTACTTAAGAGTGGAAGGAAATCTATGATAAAATGATAGCGTATGCAAACATTGATATTATACGGATTTTATAAAGGTTCTTAAAAGAGAGTGAAAATAGTAATATTAACCATTACATTACATCCCGTTAACAATAAACTCCTTGAAAAGTGATTATGCTATAGTAAAGTCATACTTTAAAACTAACAGCAAAGGAATGACAACTAGTGAAGAAAACTCTTACTATGACTGTTTCGTCAGTAATCGCTTTTTTAGCATTAAATAATGTCGCGCATGCAGAACATGGAGAAGCAACAAAACAACCAATCCAACATAATGTTGTTTCACATACAGAAGTTCAGGCACCAACTCAATATACAGTAGTACCTGGAGATACTTTATATCAAATTGCTTTAAATCATCATTTAACATTAAATCAATTATATGCATATAATCCTGGAGTAACACCATTAATTTTCCCGGGAGACATTATTTCACTTGTGCCACAACAAGGTAACCAAGTACAAACTAAGACAACAACTCAAGCAGTATCTTATAAAGCTACACCACAACATTCAAATAATGTTTCATACAATCAAAGCGCACCAACTCAAACAGTATCAACACAACATTATAATAAATCAGTTGCCAATTCAGGTAATTTATATGCATATGGTAACTGTACATACTATGCGTTTGATCGTCGCGCTGAATTAGGTCGTAGCATTGGAAGTTTATGGGGTAATGCTAATAATTGGAGCTATGCAGCAGCAAATGCAGGTTTCAAAGTAAATAGAACACCTGAAGTAGGTGCTATTTTCCAAACTACAGCTGGACCATACGGTCACGTAGGTGTTGTTGAATCAGTAAATCCAAATGGTTCAATTACAGTATCTGAAATGAACTATGCAGGCTTTAATGTTAAATCTACTAGAACAATTAACGATCTTAGCCAATATAAATTTATTCACTAAACACTAAATAGTTAATATATAACTCTCTCTATTATTATTTAATAATAATTGGGAGAGTTTTTTTGTTATTTTAAAATCAAATGATATTTAATTGATTGATAGTCAAAAAATAAGTATAATTTATGATTAATAAAAGAGGAGGTAATTGACATGGGTGTACATCAATATTTTAAAAGACTATCTGACATGGAAAGACTTATTAGATTACCTGGTAAATTCAAATACTTTGAACATAATGTAGCGGCACATTCTTTTAAAGTTACAAAAATTGCACAATATTTAGCAACAGTCGAAGAACATCATGGTAACAGTATTGACTGGAAAAGTTTATATGAAAAAGCTTTGAATCATGATTTCGCTGAAGTGTTTACAGGAGATATTAAAACACCTGTAAAGTATGCTAGTAGCGAATTAAAAAAATTATTTTCACAAGTAGAAGAAGAAATGGTTGAAACATTTATTGAAGAAGAAATACCTGAACCATATCAAAATATTTATAGACAACGGCTACAAGAAGGTAAAGATGATTCAATAGAAGGTCAATTACTGTCAGTAGCTGATAAAATAGATTTATTATATGAAACATTTGGTGAAATTCAAAAACGTAATCCCGAAGAATTATTTTTTGAAATTTATGCCATGAGCTTAGAAACGATAATACAATTTGATCACTTAGCTTCAGTTCAAGATTTTATCAACAATATTATTCCAGAAATGTTAACTGAAAACTTTATACCTAGAGCAGAATTAAGAGAAACGACAATGAACATTTTGAAGAAAAGAAATGAGGAAGTTGAATGATATGGTATATCAGCGCTGCATTCTTCCCGTGTGTGTTAGTTGTATTGTTAAGTGTGTTAACACGAAGTAAGTGGATAGGTACAATATTAACTTTAGCTTTAATAGCAACATCAATATATAAAGAATTCTTTCATAATGAATGGATTATATTTATTGATGTTGTGTCGTTACTAGCAGGTTATTTAGTTATAGATCAATTAGAATTTCACAAGCATCGTGATGAAGATCGTTGATTACAGTTGAACGCTATGTAGTCAAACAGATTTGTTGCAACAATTGTAGAAATTCATTAAAGTATATTTATACACTATTAATTTAAAAATTATTTTATGACATCACAAGCATAGTTATATGACTATGTTTGTTTTTTATTTGTTCTGCAAAGTTACGAACAAATGTTTGCTTTTAAGGACGCGTATTTGATAAAATATGAAATGAGCTTATGACAATATACGCAGATAAAAATTAAAACTATAAAGGAGGAAAATGTGACAATGGTCGAACATTATCCTTTTAAAATACATTCGGATTATGAACCACAAGGGGATCAACCTCAAGCAATTAAAGAAATTGTACAAGGTATAAATGAAGGTAAAAGACACCAAACATTATTAGGTGCAACAGGAACAGGTAAAACATTTACCATGAGCAATGTTATTAAAGAAGTCGGTAAACCTACTCTAATTATTGCACACAATAAAACATTAGCTGGTCAATTATATAGTGAGTTTAAAGAATTCTTTCCAGAAAATAGAGTTGAATATTTTGTTAGTTACTATGATTATTATCAACCAGAAGCTTATGTGCCATCTACTGATACATTTATAGAAAAAGATGCATCGATTAATGATGAAATAGACCAATTACGACATTCAGCAACAAGTGCTTTATTTGAACGAGATGATGTTATTATTATTGCTAGTGTAAGTTGTATTTATGGTTTAGGTAACCCAGAAGAATATAAAGATTTGGTAGTAAGTGTACGTGTTGGCATGGAAATGGAACGTAGTGAACTACTTAGAAAGTTAGTTGATGTTCAATATACGCGTAATGACATAGACTTCCAACGTGGTACATTCAGAGTACGTGGTGATGTTGTGGAAATTTTTCCGGCATCAAGAGAAGAAATGTGTATTAGAGTAGAATTCTTTGGTGATGAAATTGATCGCATCCGAGAAGTGAATTATTTAACTGGAGAAGTTTTAAAAGAGCGCGATCACTTTGCCATATTCCCAGCATCTCACTTTGTTACACGTGAAGAAAAAATGAAATTAGCCATCGAACGTATTGAACAAGAACTAGAAGAACGTTTAAAAGAATTGCGCTATGACAATAAATTGCTTGAAGCACAGCGATTAGAACAACGAACAAATTATGATTTGGAAATGATGAGAGAAATGGGCTTCTGTTCGGGAATTGAGAATTACTCAGTACATTTAACATTACGCCCATTAGGATCAACTCCTTATACACTATTAGACTATTTTGGTGACGATTGGTTAGTTATGATTGATGAGTCACACGTTACCTTACCACAAATTAGAGGTATGTATAATGGAGACAGAGCGCGTAAACAAGTATTAGTGGATCATGGTTTCAGATTACCTAGTGCGCTGGATAACCGTCCATTAAAATTTGAAGAATTTGAAGAAAAAACGCAACAACTCGTTTATGTTTCTGCAACACCAGGACCATATGAAATTGAACATACTGACAAAATGGTCGAGCAAATTATTCGTCCTACTGGATTACTAGATCCTAAAATTGAAGTACGTCCTACAGAAAATCAAATAGATGATTTATTAAGTGAAATTCAAGCAAGAGTTGAACGCAATGAACGTGTTCTAGTAACAACTTTGACTAAAAAGATGAGTGAAGATTTAACAACATATATGAAAGAAGCAGGTATTAAAGTAAATTATCTGCATTCAGAAATTAAAACCTTAGAACGAATTGAAATTATTAGAGATTTACGTATGGGAACTTACGATGTTATTGTTGGAATTAATTTATTAAGAGAAGGTATTGATATTCCGGAAGTATCATTAGTAGTTATTTTAGACGCGGATAAGGAAGGTTTCTTACGTTCAAACCGTTCATTGATTCAAACAATTGGTCGTGCTGCTAGAAATGATAAAGGTGAAGTAATCATGTACGCAGATAAAATGACTGATTCGATGAAATACGCAATTAATGAAACTATGCGTCGTCGTGAAATACAGATGGCTCATAATGAAAAACATGGAATCACTCCAAAAACCATCAATAAAAAAATTCATGATGTTATTAGTGCTACCGTTGAAACGGATGATACCAATGATAATAAACAAAAAGAAGTTCCTAAGAAGATGACAAAGAAAGAAAGACAAAAAACTATTCAAAATATAGAACAAGAAATGAAACAAGCCGCCAAAGATTTAGATTTCGAGAGAGCGACAGAATTGAGAGATATGTTATTTGAATTAAAAGCAGAAGGGTGACGTATAAATGAAAGAACCATCCATAGTAGTAAAGGGTGCAAGAGCACATAATTTAAAAAATATTGATATTGAATTACCTAAAAATAAATTAATAGTAATGACTGGCTTATCAGGTTCAGGTAAATCTTCATTGGCCTTTGACACCATTTATGCAGAAGGGCAAAGACGATATGTTGAGTCATTAAGTGCATATGCACGACAATTTTTAGGTCAAATGGATAAACCGGATGTTGACACCATAGAAGGTTTATCGCCAGCAATTTCCATTGACCAAAAGACGACTAGCAAGAACCCAAGATCAACCGTCGCAACAGTTACTGAAATATATGATTATATTCGTTTATTATATGCTCGTATTGGTAAGCCGTATTGCCCAAATCATCACATTGAAATTGAATCTCAAACTGTTCAACAAATGGTAGATCGAGTTATGTCATTAGAAGAAAGAACGAAAATACAATTATTAGCACCTGTTATCTCACATCGTAAAGGAAGTCATGAAAAACTTATAGAAGATATTGCTAAAAAAGGCTATGTCCGTTTGAGAGTTGATGGTGATATTGTTGATGTTAATGAAGTTCCACAACTAGATAAAAATAAAAATCATACGATTGAAGTCGTCGTCGATAGATTAGTAGTTAAAGAAGGTATTGAAACGAGGTTAGCAGATTCTATCGAAACAGCGTTAGAATTAGCTGAAGGACAACTAACTGTCGATATTATTGATGGTGAAGACCTTAAGTTCTCTGAAAACCATTCTTGCCCGATATGTGGCTTTTCAATTGGTGAGTTAGAGCCTAGAATGTTCAGTTTTAATAGTCCATTTGGTGCATGTCCAACTTGTGATGGTTTAGGACAAAAATTAACAGTTGATATTGATCTAGTTGTTCCCGATAAAAATAAAACATTGAATGAAGGTGCAATAGAACCTTGGATTCCAACTAGTTCAGATTTTTATCCAACTTTATTAAAACGTGTGTGTGAAGTATATAAAATTAATATGGATAAACCATTTAAAAAGCTAACAGAACGTCAACAAAATATTATTCTTTATGGTTCAGGTGATAAAGAAATAGAATTTACATTTACTGGTTGGAATAGTGGCACTAAAAAAAGAACAATGGTATTTGAAGGTGTTGTACCTAATATTAGTCGTCGATTTCATGAATCGCCATCTGAATATACAAGAGAAATGATGAGTAAATATATGACAGAATTAGCTTGTGAAACTTGTCACGGGCAACGTTTAAGTCGCGAAGCATTATCAGTATATGTTGGCGATTATAATATAGGTGAAGTTGTAGAATATTCCATTAGCAGGGCATTAAAATACTATCAAAATATTAATTTATCTAGTCAAGATTTTGCAATTGCTAATCAAATATTAAAAGAAATTATATCTAGATTATCTTTCTTAAATAATGTTGGACTCGAATATTTAACGTTAAATCGAGCGTCAGGAAGCTTGTCTGGTGGAGAAGCACAGCGTATTCGTTTGGCCACACAAATAGGTTCAAGATTAACAGGTGTACTATATGTCTTAGATGAGCCTTCTATTGGTTTACATCAAAGAGACAACGATAGATTAATTAGTACACTAAAAGAAATGCGTGATTTAGGTAATACATTAATTGTAGTTGAACATGATGATGACACAATGAGAGAAGCAGATTATTTAGTAGATATTGGCCCGGGAGCTGGCGATCACGGTGGAGAAATTGTTGCGAGTGGTACACCACAAAAAGTAATGAAAAATAAAAAATCACTAACAGGTCAATATTTAAGTGGTAAAAAACGTATTGATGTACCAGAATATCGCAGACCGATAAGTGATAGAAAAATAGCTATTCGTGGAGCAAGTAGTAATAATTTAAAACATGTAGATGTTGATATTCCTTTATCAGTGATGACTGTTGTCACAGGTGTTTCAGGATCAGGAAAAAGTTCTTTAGTCAACGAAGTGTTATATAAATCATTAGCACAAAAAATTAATAAATCAAAAGTTAAACCTGGTATATATGACAGTATAGAAGGTATTGATCAATTGGATAAAATCATTGATATTGATCAATCGCCAATTGGACGTACCCCACGATCTAATCCTGCAACGTATACAGGAGTCTTTGATGACATTCGTGATGTATTCGCACAAACCAACGAGGCTAAAATAAGAGGATATCAAAAAGGACGTTTTAGTTTTAATGTTAAAGGTGGTCGCTGTGAAGCTTGTAAAGGCGATGGTATTATTAAAATTGAAATGCACTTTTTACCAGATGTCTATGTACCTTGTGAAGTTTGTGACGGTAAACGTTATAACAGAGAAACGTTAGAAGTAACGTATAAAGGTAAAAATATTGCTGACGTGTTAAATATGACAGTTGAAGAAGCTACGCAATTCTTTGAAAATATCCCTAAAATAAGTCGTAAATTACAAACTTTAGTTGATGTTGGTCTTGGTTATGTTACTTTAGGACAACAAGCTACAACATTATCAGGTGGGGAAGCACAACGTGTTAAATTAGCATCTGAATTGCATAAGCGTTCAACTGGACGTTCAATTTATATTTTAGATGAACCAACTACTGGTTTGCATGTTGACGATATTAGTCGATTATTAAAAGTATTAAATCGTCTTGTTGAAAATGGAGATACAGTTGTTATCATTGAACATAACTTAGATGTAATTAAAACTGCTGATCATATTATAGATTTAGGACCAGAAGGTGGCGATGGAGGTGGCACAATTGTTGCTACTGGAACGCCAGAAGAAATCGCACAAGTGAAAGCATCATATACTGGAAAATACTTAAAACAAGTATTAGATAGAGATAAGCAACAAAGTGAATAGTATATTAAGGTGATCTTGATATTAAACTGTCGACAATGTTTGATAATGTTGTCGGCAGTTTTGTTGTTTATTCAGCAGTAGATGTGTCTAGAATTAATAAATATTCTATACTTAATAAAATGAAACTAGCAATACCTGTTTATATTATAAAATGATTTATATTTTAAATTATTCACTTTTTATTTATCAGACCTAAAAAATAGAAAATCCAAAGTTAACAATTAAATTAATTGCATACAATGATACCTAATTCTAATACAATTAGAATGACTTGCTTGATAAGGTATGGCCATTTTAAGATAAAAGAATAGAAAATCGTCTAAATTACGTAAATAGACTATAGAAATCATACAAGTTGTAATATACAATTAATAATTATTTTAGCTTTTCGATATAATTTAGCTATAGATTTTTGATATGATAAAAGGGAAGATGTAAGATAAGGGATAAATTTAATAGAGGTGAACCCATGTTAACGACAGAAAAATTAGTAGAAACGTTAAAGTTAGAATTAATCGCGGGTAAAGATGGTCTATCAAGAACAATAAAAAATGCAGATATATCAAGACCAGGTCTAGAAATGGCAGGTTACTTTTCTCATTATGCATCAGATCGAATACAATTATTAGGAACGACTGAATTGTCATTTTACAATTTATTACCTGATAAAGACCGTATTGGACGTATGCGTAAGTTATGCCGTCCAGAAACACCAGCAATTATAGTGACACGTGGCTTACAACCGCCAGAAGAATTAGTAGAAGCGGCGACAGCAACGAACACACCATTAATTATTGCTAAAGACGCTACAACAAGTCTTATGAGCCGTTTAACTACATTTTTAGAGCATGCACTTGCAAAAACAACTTCATTACATGGTGTATTAGTTGATGTTTATGGTGTTGGTGTATTAATTACAGGTGACTCTGGAATTGGTAAAAGTGAAACAGCACTTGAATTAGTCAAACGTGGTCATAGACTGGTAGCTGATGATAATGTTGAAATTCGTCAAATTAACAAAGATGAATTGATAGGTAAACCGCCCAAATTAATTGAACATTTATTAGAAATACGTGGACTAGGTATCATTAATGTTATGACATTATTTGGTGCAGGTTCTATCCTAACTGAAAAACGTATTCGACTTAATATTAATTTGGAAAATTGGAATAATGAGAAATTATATGACAGAGTTGGCTTAAATGAAGAAATGTTAAGTATTTTAGATACTGAAATCACTAAAAAAACAATACCAGTACGTCCTGGTAGAAACGTTGCAGTCATTATAGAAGTAGCAGCTATGAATTATCGTTTAAATATCATGGGAATTAATACGGCTGAAGAATTTAGTGAACGTTTAAATGAAGAAATTAGCAAGAACAGTCATAAGAGCGAGGAGTAAGTTAAATGAATTCAATGTTTAACTATATTAATCCTGTAGCATTTGATTTAGGACCATTAAGTGTACGCTGGTATGGTATTATCATTGCGTTAGGAATATTATTAGGTTATTTTGTAGCACAAAGAGCAGTGGTTAACATTGGTCTAGATAAAGATACGTTAGTAGATATCATCTTTTATAGTGCTATAGCAGGGTTTCTATGTGCGCGAATTTATTTCGTTATCTTTCAATGGCCATATTATGCTGATCATCCAGGAGAAATCATTAAGATTTGGCATGGTGGTATTGCGATTCATGGTGGTTTAATTGGTGGATTTTTAGCAGGAGTATTTGTCTGTAAAATTAAAAATTTACATCCTTTGCAAATTGGTGATATCGTTGCACCGAGTATTATATTGGCACAAGGTATTGGTAGATGGGGCAACTTTATGAATCATGAAGCTCATGGTGGTCCAGTGTCTAAAGCATTTTTAGAACATTTACATTTACCAAACTTTATCATTGAAAATATGTATATTAATGGTCAATATTATCATCCAACATTTTTGTATGAATCATTATGGGATGTTATTGGATTTATAATTTTAATATCTTTACGTCAACATTTACGTATTGGTGAAACGTTCTTTGTATATTTAATTTGGTATTCTATCGGTCGTTTCTTTGTAGAAGGACTCCGTACTGACAGTCTAATGCTAACGAGTAATATTAGGGTAGCGCAAGTGGTATCAATTATTTTAATTTTAATAAGTTTAATATTAATTATATATAGAAGAATTAAATATCAACCAACAGTATATAGTAAAACAGGTCCATTACCATGGCCCGCTAATAAATAAAGTGGTGGAATTTTGAGACAGTTTACAACGATTAAAAATTATAAAGTTAATCCGTTATGGCGTATTTATCAAATTGTTAAGTTTAACAAAGTTTTAAAAAATACGCTTATCATTGAAGTGACTAAATTTATACCATTGATGTCCGTTAAGAGATGGATATATCATCATTTATTAAAAATGACAATAGGACAACATACGTCTATAGCATATCAAGTCATGGTCGATATATTTTATCCTGAGTTGATTTCAATTGGCGATAACAGTGTTATTGGCTATCAAACAACGATATTAACACATGAAGCGTTAGTAAATGAATTCAGATACGGCCCTGTCACTATAGGGTCAAACACGTTAATAGGTGCACATTGTATCATTTTACCAGGCATACGGATTGGAAATAACGTGACAATCGCAGCAGGTAGTGTAGTAACTAAAGATATACCAGATCATGCATTCGTATATGGTAATCCTATGTACATTAAAAAGAATTAGGAGGTGACAATATCAATGGCACAACAAAAGAACAATATTATATCAATGACATTTGATGATGCGTTTTATCGTAAAATGGCAGCACAAAAATTTAGACAACGTGACTATGGTAAAGCAGCAGAATACTTTAACAAAGTGCTAGAATTGTCACCAGAAGATTTAGATATTCAACTTGATTATGCACAGTGTCTCCTAAATATAGGTCAAGGGCGTCGAGCTGAGCATTTATTCTTTGATAATATTATTCAAGATAGACATCTTGAAGATAGCTATTACGAATTGAGTCAATTGAATATTGAATTAAATGAACCAAACAAGGCATTCTTGTTTGGTATTAATTATGTCATAGTTAGTGAAGATCAAGAATATAGAGAAGAACTAGAGCAAATGTTTGATGTTTCCTATGACGATGAAGAACAAATTGAAACTGAGGCACAGTTATTTTCACTTCAAATATTATTTCAATATTTATTTTCACAAGGTAAGTTAGAAGATGCTAAACATTTTGTATTACAACAACCTGAACATATACAGCAACATCGAATTATAAGAAATTTAATGGCTATGTGTTATTTATATTTGGGTGAATATGATGTTGCGCAAACATTTTACGAACAATTATTAAATGAGGATAAATCAGATATATATGCTTTATGTCATTACACATTGTTACTTTATAACACTAATAATATGGAACAATATCAAAAATATTTAGCGATGTTAAATAAAGTAGCGCCGATGAATGATGATGAAAGTTTTAAACTTGGAATTGTCCTTAGCTATTTAAAACAATATCAAGCATCTCAACAATTATTATTACCTTTATATAAGAAGGGTAAATTTTTATCCATTCAAATGTATAATGCATTAACTTTTAATTGCTATTATTTAGGAGATATTAAAGAGAGTCACTATTATTGGGATAAATTGCAACAAATTTCACAAGTAGATATAGGTTATGCACCATGGGCTATTGAAGAAAGTAAGACACTTTTTGAAAATCAAATTTTACCACGCTTAGAAAGTGACGATAGTCATGAACGGATATACGGTATTTTTCTGCTGAATGAAATGAATGGTAAAGAGATTTTGATTACTGAAGAAATTTGGAAAATACTTGAAAATATGAATGACTATGAAAAGTTATACTTAACTTATTTAGTACAAGGTCTAACATTAAACAAATTAGATTTTATTCATAGAGGGATGAAACAATTATATAGCCATCCACAATTAAAATTAAATCATGATTTGTTCTTAGCTTGGATTGCCAAAGCAGAAGATATAATTGCAGAAAAAGTTGATTTAACAAGTGTTGAACCATATATTGCAGCATTTACTTATTTATATTTTAAAGATCAACAGCAAAGTATGACTAAAAAAGAAATCATTACGTGGCTTGATATCACGCAATATAAACTGAATAAGATGATTGAATTATTGTTGAGCATATAGATTTATGAAATATTAGTTTTATTATATAATGCGCATAATGATAAATATTGAGGAGGCATTGCAAAATGGCTGAAGTAGATTTTGACATAGCGATTATCGGTGCTGGTCCTGCCGGTATGACAGCAGCAGTATATGCATCACGTGCGAATTTAAGCACAGTAATGATTGAAAGAGGAATTCCTGGTGGACAAATGGCCAATACGGAAGAAGTAGAGAACTTCCCAGGATTTGAAATGATTACAGGCCCAGACTTATCTACTAAAATGTTCGAGCATGCGAAAAAATTTGGTGCAACATATCAATATGGTGACATTAAATCAGTAGAGGATAAAGGCGAGTATAAAGTTATTGATTTTGGTAATAAAGAAATTACAGCTCGTGCAGTTATTATTGCAACAGGTGCTGAATACAAAAAAATTGGCGTACCAGGTGAACAAGAATTAGGTGGTCGCGGTGTAAGTTATTGTGCAGTATGTGACGGCGCATTCTTTAAAAACAAACGTCTATTTGTTATTGGTGGTGGAGATTCAGCAGTTGAAGAAGGAACTTTCTTAACTAAATTTGCTGATAGAGTTACAATTGTACACCGTAGAGATGAGTTACGTGCACAAAATATTCTACAATCAAGAGCATTTAAAAATGATAAGATTGATTTCATTTGGAGCCATACTTTAAAATCAATTAATGAAAAAGATGGCAAAGTAGGTTCTGTTACTTTAGTTTCAACTAAAGATGGTTCAGAAGAAACACATGAAGCGGACGGTGTCTTCATATACATCGGTATGAAACCTTTAACTGCACCATTTAAAGATTTAGGCATTACAAATGATGTAGGATATATCGAAACTAAAGATGATATGAGTACATCTATCCCAGGTATTTTTGCTGCGGGTGACGTTAGAGATAAAGGTTTACGTCAAATCGTTACGGCTACTGGAGACGGTAGTATTGCAGCACAAAGTGCAGCTGATTATTTAGAACAATTAAATGACTAACTACAACGAAATGATATCATTTGAGACTAGAACTATAGCGGTTAACATATTGACCAAGTATAGTTCTAGTTTTTTTATGTTATATTTAAACTATAGTAAAATATAATTTTATGTAATGTACCAACAAATAGCATTGTAG
>NZ_PPQR01000077.1 GCF_002902085.1 Staphylococcus simiae | reverse complement strand
GGAAATTACCATTAAATATAAAAATACGCTTAAAATATATTTATATTATTACTTTCTGTGAATTTTTAAGCCTCTATTTTTGTTTGTTTATATTCAAATAACTTCCAATATTATTTGAAAATGTCTGTGACATGATTTCTCAAATAAATAGCACAAAGATGATTTAATTAATCGCCTTTGTGCTTTTTTTATACTCCATATTAAAAATTCACTTTTCAAAACCTCATATCTTCATAGAATCATAATTAATCGTAGAATTGCAAACGCATATATACAGTTATGTTAGCTTTTTAAACGTTTCCAAGACATATTGCCGTTGCACATTATGATCAACAATTTGCTCTGGGTAGTCTACTCCAATCGTAACACCTTGCTTACAAATATTTTGATAATATTTATGAGTATCATGTAAATACTTAGCATCAATAGCTTCTAATTGCGGCAAATATTGTTTAATGTAATATGCATGTTTATCAAAACGTTCACTTTGCCTAATAGGACTAAACATTCTAAAATATGGCACAGCATCTGTTCCTGTTGATGCCGACCACTGCCATCCATGAATATTAGATGCAGCATCATAATCTATTAAGTATTTACGGAACGCATCTTCCCCAAGTGTCCAGTCTATAAATAAATCTTTAGTTAAAAATTGAGACACCACCATTCTCATCCGATTATGCATAAATCCAGTTTGTTTTAACTCTGCCATTGCAGCATCAATAATTGGAAAACCTGTTTGTCCTTGTTGCCATTTGTCAAAATGTAATTGATTATCAGACCATTCAATTTGTCGATATTTTTCTTTAAAAGCTTGATAAGATGATTCGGGGTAAGCAGTCATTAAAATATAGTAAAACTCTCTAAACATTAATTCTCTGATAAAAGCTTCATAATTTTCTTCACTATGATCATACATTTGTAACAAATCATTAAATATTTCGTTAATATCTAACAACCCGTATGCTAATGCAATACTTAATTGACTGGTTTGAAGTTGTGGTAAATAATCTCGACCCCTCGTATAACTGTTAATATTATATTTCAAAAATTGTTGCCATTTATCTTGTTCATGTTGCTGTGTGGTACCTTCATTGCTATATATTGAGTTATAGTCTCCACTAGCTGAAACAACTATAGGTTGCAACTCTTTTAAATCATAGTGATATAAGGTTTGTGTTCTTAAAAAAGGTCTCCATTGTTTATAAAAACTTGTAAACACTTGATAATAATTTTGTTGTTTATTTTTAGTTCTACTTGGTTGGAAATAATGATGTCCTCTAATTAAAGTTACTTTAATATGAGCTTTATTATACACTTGACGCTGATGTAAAATATCATACGTTTCATGATGATAAGACATGATATCACCAGCAATAACGACTTCTGTAATCTGGTGTTGCTGACAAAATGTAATTACATCATCATATTTCATCACAAAAGGACTCAACTTTAATTCTGTTAATTCATCATGAAATCGTTGTAATGATCCAAAATAAAATTGCTTTTTTAACGTTGAAGCATTTGATAAATCTTCTATAGGTAAAATAAAGTAACATTCATTAATATCTTCTTGTTGTTGAAATATATATTCAAAAAGCGGATTTTCTTTAGTTCTAAACATTCTATTTAATATCACACCAACTGCCAAATTTTTAACCACCATTCTTAAAAATTCATTTTATTAGATGACATTGGCTCAAAACTATTTACGACAAACTTAGCGTTAGATAATACCAATAACTATAATTATCAAAAATCAACTACTAAATTAATCCTAACCATTGCCAATACGTCATACTAAAGATAATGATTAATATATACCCTACAATCGTTAATGGTATACCAGTTTTTAAAAAGTCTTTAACAGTAAATGTATCTGTTCCATATGCCAGCATATTTTGCGGTGCACTAACTGGTAATAAGAAACCAAAGCTAATAACAAACTGCTGAATTAAGACAAAACCAATCGCTTGATCCCCTAAGTTGAGTGTTGTCGTTAATGAAATAAATACTGGAATAAGCGCAGAAGATAAACTAGTAGCACTAGCAAAACCTAAATGAATTAAAATATTAAAAATAGTGATAAGGGCAATGGTCGCAATCAATGGCATAGATTTCAAGCCCATTAAACCAAATGTTTGATCACTTAACCACTGCGCAGCACCTGTTTTTAATAAAACATTACCTAATGATATCCCTACACCAAAGACAATAATTGTGCCCCACGGTATTTTATGTTCTACACCTTTCCACGTAATCACTCCTATCTTAGGCATTAACATAATACCTAAAGCAATAATTGTAATAGACGCTGAATCAATTGGATGAATTACTTTCTCAGTAGACCAAAAAATTAATAATAATATTGAAATAGCAATTAATCGCCATTCTCTAGGACTTACAGGTCCCAATGCTGCTAATTCATCTTTAATTAATTGCTTTCCTCCTTTAATCTCTTCTAATTCTGGTGGCATGACTTTAATCATAATGAAATAGAGCGCTACTGACATCAAGACAGACCATGGTGCAGCATATAAAAACCATTCTCCCCATGAGACATCGAAACCTAATTGTTGATTAATAAAATTTGTTGCTACTAAGTTTTGTGCTGCCGCCGTTTTAATACCGATATTCCAAATTGATACTGCCTGAACTGACGTAATAATTAATAACGAAGCAAGTTTACTATCTTTCGAAACTTTAAATGCTGCAATCATTCCTAATAATATAGGTACCACTGCACCTGCTCTTGCTGTTGCTGAGGGTACAAAAAAAGCTAACACAATAGATACCAATATAGCACCTATAACGATATTTCGTGTTTTATTGCCAACTACTGATAAAACTAGTAAGGCTAATCTTTTATGCAAATTAGTTTCTTGCATGGCAGCTGCTAAAAATAATGCAGCTGCTACAAGCGCAACAGCTGACGAAGAAAAACCACTAAAAGCTTGTGCTAATGCATTAGTTGTTCCTAGCATGTCATTACCTTTTAAAATAGCATCTCCTGCTTTTGGATTTCCTAATTTTTCAGCTAAGTTCTGGACCGGACTAAATCCTAGTAACAATATCATCAAACCTAAAATCAATGTCGCAGAAATGGGATAGGATACCGCTTCAGTGACCCACATAATAACTGCAAATGCTAGAATGGCTAATGCTGCTTTAGCCATAATTGGTAAACTTGCAGGTGTTGGAATGATTAATATGGCAATCAGAACGACAAAACTAACTACTATCCATATAGGTTTATATGACTTTTTGTTACTTCCTTGCCTACTATTTTGAACTTTAGTACTTTTATCATCTCTCTTATCCATACATGTCTCCCCTTTGTAGATTATTTTACTTTTATTATACCAATGTTAAAGATAATTATATTTATAAAAAAGTATAATACACATAATTTTCAAA
>NZ_PPQR01000076.1 GCF_002902085.1 Staphylococcus simiae | reverse complement strand
TACATCAGACATTTCCTGGTTTAGAAAATTTATTTAGTAGTCGATATTCAATCATCGCACTTAACATCGCAGAAATATTTACTCATCCAGACATGGTTACTGATATAAGTATGGATATACTTATTAATGATATATTCAGTTCTACAGATAAAGGTCTATCAATGAATAAAGCAGAAAAATATGCGCATCAACTAGTAAATATTGCTTCGGAAAGCTATCCCAATGTCGCTAGACATTCTTTTCTAGTTGAAAAAGTACGTTTACTTATTCAACAATTAAAACAATCTATCGGGCGTCTTAAACAATTAGATAATGCCATGATTCAATTAGCACAACAACTCGATTGTTTTGAAAACATTCATTCGATACCAGGTATAGGCAAGTTAAGTGCAGCTATGATTATTGGAGAAATTGGTGATATTACACGCTTCAGATCACATAAACAGCTCAATGCTTTTGTAGGTATTGATATCAAACGATATCAATCAGGTAGTACATCTAGTAGAGATACAATCAATAAACGTGGTAATAAAAAAGCGAGAAGACTATTGTTTTGGGTGGTTATGAATATTATAAAGGGTCAACATCATTTTGATAATCATGTCATCGATTATTATTATAAACTAAGAAAGCAGCCTAATGAGAAATCTCATAAGACTGCCGTCGTAGCTTGTATAAATCGATTGTTAAAAACGATTCATTATTTAGTAATGAATCAGAAATTGTACGATTATCAAATGTCGCCACATTAGCCAAACGTACAACCAAATATAGTTTAACACCTTATTCAAAAAAATTAAATTGAACGGTTTAATTTAGTAATGCTTATTTTATTTATAAGCACTTGACTAATCGTAGGAAATAGA
>NZ_PPQR01000075.1 GCF_002902085.1 Staphylococcus simiae | reverse complement strand
CGATGGTAGTCGGACTTACGTTCCGCTAGAGTAGGACGTTGCCAGGCAATAAAAATGGATGCGATGAGCCGCATTGAGACCGTAAGGTCTCTTTTTTTTATGTCTAAAAGTCATGAAGGTATAGAAGGACTTGACGCAGAGCAAGCGTTTGAAGCTGACGAAATTTAAAATAAAGTAACTGCAAAAAATATGACAATACTGAAAGTAAAATGATGGCTTGGTTTACTTTTTCTTAGTTATTTAGATTATATTGAGACCGTGAGGTCTCTTTTTTTGTCTAAATATATCATGTTAGTATTGAAAATAGTGCGCCGCTAATAGTAAATAAGATGTATATTTTCTAAAGTAACTTAATTATTGTACAATAGACAAGCTATTGTATAACTAACACTAACTTTTTTAAAGAAGTGTTACTATATAATTAATGAATGTTTTAAGGGAAAGTGAGTAAATATGAAAACACCCATTATAGAAAAGTTGAATAAACTTAATGATTTGAATGCTATATCATTACATGTCCCGGGTCATAAAAATATGACAATAGGACATTTAGAAGCATTAAATATAAGTATGGATAAAACGGAAATAACAGGTCTAGATGATTTACATCATCCTGAAGATATAATTTTACAAAGTATGAATTTAGTAAAAAAGCATGAGGATTATACTGCTCATTTATTAGTTAATGGTACAACTTCTGGAATCTTATCTGTTATACAAGCTTTTAATAAGGAAAAAGGCCGAGTGTTATTGATGAGAAATAGTCATAAATCTGTGTTACATGCTTTGGATATTAGTAACCAGTTTGGCCAATTCACTGAAATGATTCAAAGTAGTACTAGTTTACATTACCAACAACCACTTTTTAATAATTTAGATAAACAAAAGAATAAGTTAGCAGTGTTAACATATCCTAATTATTACGGTGAGACATATGATGTAAGTGAAAAAATTAATGAATTACATAATAAACATATCCCAGTACTTGTAGATGAAGCTCATGGTGCTCATTTTGGTTTACAAGGTTTTCCGCAGTCATCTTTAAATTGCCGTGCGGATTATGTTGTACAATCATATCACAAAACATTACCAGCACTGACAATGGGATCTATGTTATTTATACATAAGGATGCACCATTAAGAAATGAAATCATTAAATATTTGAATTACTTTCAAACCTCAAGTCCATCATATCTAATTATGGCAAGTTTAGAGTCTGCACATCAATTTTATAATGAATATGATGAAAAAATATTTTTTATTAAGAGAAATATGTTAATAAAACAATTAAAACGAATGGAATTTAAGGTGATTCAAGTAGATGATCCTTTAAAATTATTAATTAGATATCAAGGAGCAACAGGTGAAGATATTCAAGCATGGTTAGAAGCGCAACATATATATGTTGAACTAGCAGATGAATATCAGGTGCTGTTAGTCTTACCTTTATGGCATAACAATGATAGCTATCCTTTTAATGACTTATTGCATAGAATTGCAAAGATCCAGTTACCACAAAAAAAATGGAAATTAAAAGGAAATTTTGCAAGTCCAAAATTATTGACTGATAGTGGCGAATATAAACCTTTTGAAAGCGATAAAACAACATGGTTAGATTTTACTAAAGCTAATGGAAGAATAGTAGCACAACATATTGTTCCATATCCTCCTGGCATTCCCACTATTATAAAAGGAGAAACAATAACTGAAAATATGATAGAATTACTTGAAGATTATTACAAATCAGGATTAACCATTGAAGGAATGGAAAATAATAAAATTTTAGTTGAGGATGAATAAAATGTCAGCTTTTATAACATTTGAAGGACCTGAAGGTTCTGGGAAAACTACAGTATTAAAAGAAGTATCTGAAAAATTACAAAATAAATATGATATTATTGCGACACGTGAACCTGGTGGTGTACCTACTGGAGAAGAAATACGTAAGATAGTGTTAGAAGGAAATGACATGGATGTTAGAACAGAAGCAATGCTGTTTGCAGCGTCTAGAAGAGAACATTTAGTCGACAAAGTTATTCCGGCTTTACGTGATAATAAAGTCGTATTATGTGATCGTTATATTGATAGTTCTCTAGCATATCAAGGGTATGCCAGAGGGATAGGTATGGAAGCAGTTAAGTCATTAAATGACTTTGCTATCAATGGTATATATCCTGATTTGACAATCTATTTAGATATTAGTGTAGAGGTTGGTAGACAGCGTATTGTTCAAAATGCGAGAGAACAAAATAGACTAGATCAAGAAGATTTGAAATTTCATGAAAAAGTAATTGAAGGTTATCATAAAATCATTCATAATGAACCACAACGGTTTGAAATTATTAATGCAGATCAACCTCTTGAAAATGTTGTCGAGGATACGTATCAAACTATCATCAAATTTCTTGAAAAGATATGATATAATTGCTGGAAGAGGTGTTATAAATAATGAAAATGGTTATAGCGATCGTACAAGATCAAGATAGTCAAGAATTAGCAGACCAACTTGTTAAGTATAATTTCAGAGCAACAAAATTAGCAACAACAGGTGGTTTCTTAAAAGCAGGAAATACGACATTCTTATGTGGTGTCAACGATGACCGTGTTGATGAATTACTAGATGTGATTAATAATACATGTGGTAATAGAGAACAACTGGTTTCTCCAATAACACCAATGGGTGGAAGTGCAGATTCATATATTCCATATCCTGTTGAAGTAGAAGTGGGTGGCGCTACAGTATTTGTAATGCCAGTAGATGCTTTTCACCAATTTTAAATGCATTTTGCAATAATAATTCGTAAAAGCTAATTATAATATCTAAATACTTATTAAATGATTTAGGGTTGCTTTAATGTAGCTAGTTATGAATAAAGATAAGGTAATCGTTGATGTATCTTCAATACAGTACCTTATTGTAATTATTTATGAATAATTAGTTTTCTGATAGCAACCTTTTTATATAAATGAAAAGGGGATTGTAATGAATGGATGAACAGCAACAATTGGCAAATGCATACCATTCAAATAAATTATCACATGCTTATTTATTTGAAGGTGATGATGCACAAACAATGAAACAAGTTGCATTAAATTTTGCAAAGCTTATCCTATGCGATAACGATAGTCAATGTGATGCAAAGGTTTCCGCATTCAATCATCCAGATTTTTTGTATGTTTCTTCTAATGAAAATACTATAAAAAAAGAACAAATTGAGCAGCTAGTACATTATATGAATCAACTTCCTATAGAAAGTGATTATAAGGTATATATCATTGAAGATTTTGAGAAGTTAACGATTCAAGGTGAAAATAGTATTTTAAAATTTTTAGAAGAACCTCCTGATAAAACCATTGCCATTTTATTATCAACTAAACCAGAACAAATATTAAATACCATACATTCGAGATGTCAACATTTGTATTTTAAGCCTATAGACAAAGGACAGTTTATTAAACGTTTAGAAGATAGAGAAATATCTAAACCAATAGCTGAAATGATTAGTACATATACGACACAAATTGAAAATGCGCTAGCTTTAAATGAAGAGTTTGATTTAATGTCATTAAGAAAGAGTATTATACATTGGTGTGAGCTGTTATTAACTAACAAACCAATGGCATTAATAGGTATTATAGATCTATTAAAACAAGCTAAAAATCGTAAATTGCAATTATTAACTATTGCTACTGTGAATGGATTTTTCGAAGATATTTTACATAGTAAAGTTAATATTGACAGTACGATTATTTTTAGTGATTTACAAAATGACACACAAAAATATGCGCAGAATTTAACTTTTAATCAAATCGTTTTAATGTTAGATCAGCTAACAGATGCACATAAAAAATTAAACCAAAATGTTAATCCAACATTAGTGTTTGAACAAATAGTAATTAAGGGTGTGAGTTAAATGCCAAATGTTGTCGGCATTCAGTTTCAAAAAGCCGGAAAATTAGAATATTATACACCTAATAATATAGATTTAGATGAAGGACAATGGGTAGTTGTTGAATCTCAAAGAGGTATTGAAATTGGTTTGGTCAAAACAGGAGTCAAAGATATCGCTGAAGAAGATATTTGTTTACCTATAAAATCAGTTATACGTATTGCAAATGAAGCGGACGTTGCTACATATTTTAAAAATGAACAAGATGCTGAAGAGGCATTAGAATTATGTAAAAACATAGTACAACAGCAGCAATTAGATATGCGTTTAGTTAACTGTGAATACACATTAGATAAAGCAAAAGTCATTTTTAATTTTACGGCTGATGATCGTATTGATTTTAGAAAATTAGTAAAAACTTTAGCACAAAATTTAAAAACGCGAATCGAGTTAAGACAAATTGGTGTTAGAGATGAAGCAAAATTACTTGGTGGAATCGGTCCATGTGGACGCTCGCTTTGCTGTTCAACATTTTTAGGGGATTTTGAACCTGTTTCTATTAAAATGGCTAAAGATCAAAATTTATCATTAAATCCTACGAAAATATCAGGTGCATGTGGTAGATTGATGTGCTGTTTAAAATATGAAAATGATTTATATGAAGAAGCTAGAGCACAATTGCCAGATATTGGTGATGCTATTGACACACCAGAGGGTAATGGTAAAGTCGTAGCATTAAATATACTAGATATTTCAATGCAAGTTAAAATAGAAGGACTTGAGCAACCACTAGAATATAAATTAGAAGAGTTAAACGCTTTGAAATGAGGAGGCTTAAGTAGAGTTGGAACGCAATGACATATTTGATAGATTACTGCGTTTAGAAACGAGTGTTAACCAATTAGCACAAGAAGCAACTGAATTAAAATCACTTGTTGTTGAAATGGTTGAAACTAATGTAGCGTTACAATTAGAAAATGATAATCTAAAAAAAGTACTAGGTAATGAAGACGTACAAAATGATGAACATTATAGTCAAGATATTGCTACACAACAGCAGACAAAGAAAGTTAAAAAACCATTGCCAAGTAAAGACAACTTAGCAATTTTGTATGGCGAAGGCTTTCACATATGTAAAGGTGAATTATTTGGAAAACACCGACATGGAGAAGATTGTTTATTTTGCCTTAATGTATTAAGTGATTAAATGATAAGGCAAATGAATTTTAAAATGAATCATAAAATGTAACTGGGTGTATAAGTGGTAATGATAGTGATTACTAACAATACATCCCTTTTTTAGGAGTAAATGAATGTTAAATGAAAATGAACGATATGACCAATTAATTAAAGAACAATTTAAAATTATTCAAAATGATGATGTGTTTTCATTCTCTACAGATGCGTTATTGTTAGGTCATTTTACGTATCCCAAAGCAAAAGATAAAGTAATAGATCTATGCGCAGGTAACGGTATAATTCAATTGCTATTATTTGCTAAAAAAAAGATAAGTATAGAAGGTATAGAAATACAGTCACAGTTAGTAGATATGGCACGTAGATCATTTCAAGTTAACAACGTAGACCAATTTTTAACAATGCATCATATGGATATTAACAAGGTATATCAGCATTTTAAACCATCACAATATTCATTAGTTACGTGCAACCCACCTTATTTCAAAGAAAATCAATTACATCAACATCAAAAAGAAGCACATAAAATAGCTCGACATGAAATTTTATGTACCTTAGAAGATTGTGTATTAGCTGCACGTCATCTTTTAAAAGAAGGTGGCAAATTAATCATGGTTCATAGAGCTGATAGACTGATGGATGTCTTAAGTGAAATGAGGCACGCTAATATAGAACCTAAGAAAATCAATTTTATTTATAGTAAAATAGGGAAATCAGCACAAACTATTGTTGTAGAAGGTAGAAAAGGTGGTAATCAAGGATTAATCATTGCGCCACCATTTTATATATATAATGAAGATGGAACTTATAGTAATGAAATGAAGGAAATATATTATGGATAGTCACTTTGTATATATAGTTAAATGTAATGACGGAAGTTTATATACTGGATACGCAAAAGATGTTAAGGCTCGAATTGCTAAGCATAATGATGGAAAAGGAGCCAAATATACAAAAACAAGACGCCCGGTACAGTTAGTTTATCATGAAGTGTATGATACAAAATCGGCAGCATTAAAAAGAGAATATGAAATCAAAACATATTCGAGGCAAAAGAAATTGCGATTAATTGAGGAGAGATAATATGGCTATACTATATTTAGTAGGAACGCCTATTGGTAATCTAGCAGATATTACTTATCGGGCAGTATCAATTTTGCAGCAAGTAGATATGATTGCATGTGAAGATACACGAGTTACTAAAAAATTATGTCATCACTACCAAATAGATACACCACTAAAGTCATATCATGAACATAATAAAGATAAGCAAACAAACTATATTATCGAACAACTTGAAGCGGGTTTGAGTGTGGCATTGGTATCAGATGCCGGCTTACCATTAATCAGTGATCCAGGATATGAATTAGTTGTTGCAGCTCGACAACATGGTATAAAGGTTGAAACTGTTCCAGGTCCGAACGCAGGATTGACAGCATTGATGGCAAGTGGTTTACCATCGTTCACGTATACATTTTTAGGCTTTTTACCACGAAAAGAAAAGGACAAGACAGCTATCTTAACGAAAAGAATGTATGAAGATAGCACGTTAATTATTTATGAATCGCCTTATAGAGTGGTAGAAACATTAAAGACCATTGCTAAAATTGACGCTCGGCGACAAGTATCAATAGGAAGAGAATTAACAAAGAAATTCGAACAAATTACAACAAATACTATTGAACAAATTTTGGAATTACTACGACATAATGATATCCCACAAAAGGGTGAGTTTGTTATACTCATTGAAGGCGCTAAAGCACAAGTTGATGAATCATGGTTTAATTCATTAACGATTGAGCAACATGTTAATCATTATATTGACAAAGATAATTTAAAACCCAAACAAGCTATTAAAAAAGTAGCTGCAGATAGACAAAAAAAACCAAATGAAGTGTATAATATTTATCATCAGATTGAACCAAATGATGATTGATACAATAGGAATGTAACTTAAAAATTGACTATTGTCGATAATGACTTTAAATCATATAACAATGCAGGACGTATGGAATAAAAATATTCTATATTTAAAATGATGTGATTAGCAGTAAATTTATGTAATAGTCTGAGACAAAAATGATTATATAATAAATTTTTATGATTGGCAGTTACTGTTTGTATTAAAAAATGATAAATACAACATTTTATAATACTAGTCAGTCTTGCAAGGTTGGAAAGGACTCGTTATTAAAAAAACACGTGTAGTTTTTACAATAATGTGCAAGATGGACATCTACGAATCAATTTATTTTAAATCAATTATAGTTGTCCTATTTCCATCTTAGTCAGTCTTGCCGGGATGTTATTACGACATAAAGCATTTAAAGATTTATTGCTATCTCACTTTCAAATATTTACAAAATTACAAGAAGTTAATCAATTAAAGTACACCACCAATCATTGAAAAGCTAAAGTAAGTTAGCTATTATTTATATGAAACCATACGAGGAGGAACAGTTATGACTAAAGAAACATTTTATATAACAACCCCAATTTATTATCCAAGTGGGAATTTACATATAGGGCATGCATACTCAACAGTAGCAGGTGATGTCATTGCACGATATAAAAGAATGCAGGGATACGATGTCAGATACTTAACAGGTACAGATGAACATGGTCAAAAAATTCAAGAAAAAGCTCAAAAAGCTGGTAAATCAGAAATTGAATATTTGAATGAAATGATAGATGGTATTAAACAATTATGGTCAAAACTTGAAATCTCTAATGATGATTTTATTCGAACAACAGAAGAAAGACATAAACATGTTGTCGAACAAGTATTTGAACGTTTGTTAAATCAAGGTGATATTTATTTAGGAGAATATGAAGGTTGGTATTCTGTTCCGGATGAAACTTATTATACTGAGTCTCAATTAGTTGATCCTCAATATGAAAATGGCAAAATAGTAGGCGGTAAAAGCCCAGATTCAGGCCATGAAGTTGAATTAGTAAAAGAAGAAAGCTATTTCTTTAATATAAGTAAATATACAGATCGACTATTAGAATTTTATGACCAAAATCCTGATTTTATACAGCCCCCTTCAAGAAAAAATGAAATGATTAATAACTTTATTAAACCTGGTTTAGCAGATTTAGCTGTTTCTCGTACATCATTTGATTGGGGAGTCCATGTGCCATCAAACCCTAAACATGTCGTTTATGTATGGATTGATGCGTTAGTTAATTATATTTCATCTTTAGGTTACCTTTCAGATGATGAAACACTATTTAATAAGTATTGGCCAGCGGATATCCATTTAATGGCGAAAGAGATTGTTCGTTTCCATTCTATTATTTGGCCAATTCTATTAATGGCTTTAGATTTACCATTACCTAAAAAAGTGTTTGCACATGGATGGATATTAATGAAAGATGGCAAAATGAGTAAATCTAAAGGCAATGTAGTTGATCCTAACGTTTTAATTGATCGTTATGGTTTAGATGCAACACGTTACTATTTAATGAGAGAGTTACCATTTGGCTCAGATGGTGTCTTTACACCAGAAGCATTTGTGGAAAGAACAAACTTTGATTTAGCGAATGACCTAGGTAACCTTGTTAACCGCACAATTTCAATGATTAATAAATATTTTGATGGAGAATTACCAGCTTACCAGGGACCACTTCATGATATTGATGAAGATATGGAGCAGTTAGCACTTGATACAGTTAAAAACTATACTGAAAGTATGGAAAGTTTACAATTCTCAGTGGCACTTTCAACTGTATGGAAATTAATTAGTAGAACAAATAAATATATTGATGAAACAACGCCTTGGGTGTTAGCAAAAGATGACAGTCAAAAAGCTATGTTGGGTAATGTAATGGCACATTTAGTTGAAAATATTAGATTTGCAGCTGTGTTATTACGTCCATTCTTAACACATGCACCTAAAGAAATTTTTGAGCAATTAAATATTAATAATCCAGATTTAATGGAATTTGCTAGTTTAAGTCAATATGGTTTATTGACAGAACCTATTATGGTTACAAATAAACCACAACCTATTTTCCCTAGATTAGATAGTGAAGCTGAAATCAACTTTATTAAAGATTCAATGCAACCACCTGAACCGAAAAAAGAAGAAGTAACAGAAACACATAAAGAACAAATAGATATTAAAGATTTTGACAAAGTAGAAATTAAAGCAGCTACAATTATTGATGCAGAAAAAGTAAAAAAATCTGATAAACTACTTAAAATTCAAGTCGATTTAGATTCAGAACAACGTCAAATTGTATCTGGTATTGCTAAGTTTTATCGTCCAGAAGATATAATTGGCAAAAAAGTTGCTGTAGTAACTAATCTAAAACCAGCAAAATTAATGGGGAACAAATCAGAAGGCATGATTTTATCAGCTGAAAAAGATGATGTTTTAACGTTAGTTAGTTTGCCTAACGCAATACCAAATGGAGCAGTAATTAAATAATGATTTAATTATAGGAGAGATAGTATGTTAATCGATACACATGTTCACTTAAATGATGAACAATACGATGAAGATTTAACAGAAGTTATTGATCGTGCGCAAGAAGCGGGTGTTGACCGTATGTTTGTAGTTGGATTTGATACGCCAACGATTGAACGTGCCATGCGTTTAATTGATGAATATGATTTTATCTATGGAATTATTGGTTGGCATCCTGTTGACGCAGTGGATTTTACAGAAGAACGTTTGCAATGGATTGAACAGTTAGCACAACATCCAAAGGTGATAGGTATTGGCGAAATGGGACTGGATTATCATTGGGATAAATCACCAGCAGATACCCAAAAAGAAGTGTTTAGAAAGCAAATAGCACTTGCTAAACGAGTAAACTTACCAATTATCATTCACAATCGCGAAGCAACACAAGATTGTATTGACATCTTATTAGAAGAGCATGCTGAAGAAGTTGGTGGCATTATGCATAGTTTTAGTGGTTCACCTGAAATTGCTGATATTGTTATTAATAAATTGAATTTTTATATTTCATTAGGTGGACCTGTAACGTTTAAGAATGCTAAACAACCTAAAGAAGTCGCAAAACATGTGCCTATGGATCGCTTATTGGTAGAAACAGATGCTCCATATTTGTCACCACATCCATATAGAGGTAAAAGAAATGAACCAGCAAGAGTTGTGTTAGTAGCTGAACAAATAGCTGAATTAAAAGGCCTAACATATGAAGAAGTATGCGAAGCAACAACTGCAAATGCTGAGAAGTTATTTAAGTTAAATTAATATAGCATAAAGTGAGAAAGATGGCATAGTTGAATATGAATGATAACAATATCAGTCATATTCAATGGAACTTTCTCACTTTTTCTTTATTGACTCTAGTGTTATGCTTATCCCCTTTGAAAGATTAATAGTTACAATATTACTAGAATACATTTGAATGCAATATAAGAGCAAGACAGTTATGAGATCATACTCGTATAGAAAATGAGCCTGGTGCAAAAGCGTTTTAGACTTAAAATTAAACATTGGACAGTAACTGTCTAGTTTTCAAAATGATGCTAAATCAACGTTTGAAAACATAGTCAGTCTTGTGGAGATGGAATTACGAAATAAATTTTATAGGAAATTTATTTCTGTTCTATTCACGAATTAACAATCAAGATTCAGGTCTCAATATTAACTTTTTCTTTAATGTACCATATAGGATAAAGAGACCATTAAAGTAATTAATCTAAGTAATTAAAGAAGTACATATTATAAGTAATACTACCGTATTTAAAGTAATCTAGCTCATTGTTATACATAGGAAGGTTGTTTTAAATGAAAATAAACGAATTTATTGTAGTTGAAGGAAGAGATGATACCGAGCGTGTCAAAAGGGCTGTCGAATGTGATACCATTGAAACAAATGGTAGTGCAATTAATGATCAAATATTGCAAGTGATTCAACATGCGCAACAGAGTAGAGGTGTCATTGTACTAACTGATCCAGATTTCCCAGGCAATAAAATAAGGAGTATCATTACTGAGCATGTTTCTGGCGTCAAGCATGCTTATATAGATAGAGAGAAAGCTAAAAATAACAAAGGTAAAATTGGAGTTGAACATGCTTCGATTAATGATATTAAAGAGGCATTGATGCATGTTAGCTCGCCTTTTGAGGAAGCACAAGAATCTATCGACAAGGATACACTAATAGAATTAGGTCTATTAGTTGGAAAAGATGCCAGAAGAAGAAGAGAGGTAGTTAGTAGTAAATTACGTATCGGCCATTCGAATGGTAAACAATTATTAAAGAAACTAAATGCCTTTGGCTATACAGAAGAAGATGTAAGAGAAGCGTTGAAAGATTCTTAATAGAGTAGGAAGTGTAAATAGATGGAACAAAAAGATATTGCAACACCTTCGCGTACCCGTGCATTATTAGATCAATATGGCTTTAATTTTAAAAAAAGTTTAGGACAAAATTTTTTAGTTGATGTTAATGTTATCAATAATATTATTGAAGCAAGTGATATTGATGATCACACAGGTATCATTGAAATTGGTCCAGGAATGGGATCATTAACTGAACAATTAGCAAAAGTTGCCAAAAAAGTACTAGCATTTGAAATAGATCAACGTTTAATACCTGTATTGAAAGATACATTAGCACCATATTCAAATGTGACAGTAATAAATGAAGATATACTAAAAGCTAATATTAAAGAGGCTGTACAAACACATTTGCAAGATTGTAATAAAATTATGGTAGTTGCTAATTTACCATATTATATTACAACGCCTATACTCCTTAATTTAATGCAACAAGATACACCAATTGATGGTTATGTTGTTATGATGCAAAAAGAAGTAGGTGAAAGGTTGAATGCAGAAGTCGGCTCTAAAGCATACGGCTCGCTCTCTATTGTTGTGCAGTATTATACAGAAACTAGTAAAGTTTTAACAGTGCCTAAATCTGTGTTTATGCCACCACCTAATGTAGATTCAATTGTTGTAAAATTGATGAAACGACATCAACCATTAGTAACAATAGATGATGAGGAAGCATTTTTTACATTAGCAAAGGCTGCCTTTGCTCAAAGAAGAAAAACCATCAATAATAACTATCAATCGTTCTTTCTGAATGGAAAACAACATAAAGAAGACATATTAAAATGGTTAGAACAAGCGGGTATTGATCCTAAACGTCGTGGAGAAACATTAACTATACAAGATTTTGCAAAATTGTATGAAGAAAAGAAAAAGTTTCCACAATTAGAAAATTAAACGATTGACAAAGTAAAAGACTATTGTTAAAATTTAAATTTATTTGACAAAATCGTTACAAATATGATATTATGTAACTTGTAGCGAGGTGGAGCAATATGCCAAAATCAATTTTGGACATCAAAAATTCTATTGATTGTCATGTAGGAAATCGTATTGTACTGAAAGCCAATGGAGGCCGTAAGAAAACAATTAAGCGTTCTGGAATTTTAAAAGAAACGTACCCATCAGTATTTATTGTTGAGTTAGATCAAGATAAACACAATTTTGAGAGAGTGTCTTATACATACACTGATGTGTTAACTGAAAATGTTCAAGTTTCGTTTGAAGAAGATAATCATCATGAATCAATTGCACACTAAATAAGACGTATAAGTAAACTATATTTCTGAGTATAAGAAAATATTAATGATAATTATTTGAGTGTTGAGCATTATGTTCAATGCTCTTTTTATTTAGGAATATATTTTCTTATGTGTATTTTAATAACGTTGTTTAAAATGACTGACTTAAAATTTAAAGGTGCATCATTTTATATAAACAAAAAGAATGACGATACATCATCAAATACTGTAACAAAAAAGTTATTAATTAAACGCTATGTCATTTATAAAAAAATAACGAAAAGTTACTTAAAAGGTCAAATAATATTTCTCTTTATGTTAAAATCATCATATTAAGATTACGAAAAGAGGGCGCAAAAATGATATATGAAACAGCTCCGGCTAAAATAAATTTTACGCTCGACACACTTTTTAAAAGAAATGATGGCTATCATGAAATAGAGATGATTATGACAACCGTTGATTTAAATGATCGCCTTACTTTTCAAAAACGGAAAGATCATAAAATAGTGGTAGAGATTGAACATAATTATGTGCCTTCAAATTATAAAAATCTTGCATATAAAGCAGCACAGCTACTTATAGAAAGATATCGTCTTAACCAAGGTGTGACGATTAAAATAGATAAAGACATACCTGTTTCAGCAGGATTAGCAGGTGGTTCAGCAGATGCTGCGGCAACTTTACGTGGTATGAATCGTTTGTATAATATTGGTGCATCGTTAGACGAATTAGCTATATTAGGAAGTGAAATAGGTACGGATATTCCGTTTTGTATTTATAACAAAACAGCTTTTTGTAGTGGTAAAGGTGAAAAGATAAAATTTTTGAATAAACCACCTTCAGCATGGGTGGTATTAGCGAAACCTAATATAGGAATATCATCACCAGATATATTTAAAAAATTAAATTTAAATGATGAATATCATGTTCATACTCAAATGTGTTATGATGCACTAACTGCAGGAAATTATCAACAGTTGTGTCATAGTCTATCCAATAGATTAGAACCGGTTTCAGTATCAAAATATCCACAAATTGCTAAGTTAAAGCAAAACATGTTGAATAGTGGTGCTGATGGTGCATTGATGAGTGGTAGTGGTCCAACCGTTTATGGTTTAGCGCGTAAAGAAAGTCAAGCTAAGCATATTTTTAATGCTGTTAACGGTTGTTGTAACGAAGTATACTTAGTTAGATTATTAGGATAGAAGGGTTGAAAAGATGAGATATAAAAGAAGTGAGAGAATTGTCTTTATGACACAATATTTGATGAATCATCCGAATAAATTAATACCATTAACATTTTTTGTGAAGAAATTTAAACAAGCCAAATCTTCTATTAGTGAAGATGTCCAAATTATTAAAAATACTTTCCAAAAAGAAAAATTAGGTACAGTTATTACTACTGCTGGTGCTAGTGGTGGCGTTACATACAAACCTATGATGAGCAAAGAGGAAGCAACAGAAGTTGTTAATGAAGTCATAGATTTATTAGAAGAAAAAGAACGCTTATTACCAGGTGGATATTTATTTTTATCAGATTTGGTTGGCAATCCAACGCTACTAAATAAAGTTGGTAAATTAATTGCAACTATCTATATGGATGAAAAACTTGATGCTGTTGTCACTATTGCAACTAAAGGTATTTCTCTAGCTAATGCCGTTGCAAATGTATTAAATTTACCAGTTGTTGTAATTCGAAAAGATAATAAAGTTACTGAAGGTTCTACGGTATCTATCAACTATGTTTCAGGTTCATCTAGAAAAATTGAAACAATGGTACTGTCAAAAAGAACATTAGCGGAAAATTCTAACGTCTTAGTAATTGATGATTTTATGAGAGCTGGTGGCTCTATTAATGGTGTAATGAATTTAATGAATGAGTTTAAAGCCCAAGTAAAAGGGGTATCTGTACTTGTAGAATCAAAAGAAGTTAAACAAAGATTAATTGAAGATTATACTTCCTTGGTGAAACTTTCTGATGTCGATGAATATAATCAAGAATTTAAAGTAGAACCAGGTAACAGTTTATCTAAATTTTCTTAAAAGGAGTTTTAGTATAGTGAAAGTTATAAATACTAATAAAGTAGCAGAAGCACTAGGTCCTTATTCACATGCAGTTATTATTAATGACTTAGTATACACTTCTGGACAAATCCCATTACTTGCTGATGGCACAATTGTAGGCGAAGATGTTCAACTGCAAACAAAACAAGTCTTAGAAAACTTAAAAACTGTCTTACAAGAAGCAGGTTCGGATTTAGATTCTGTAGTTAAGGCAACAATTTTCATTAAAGACATGAATGAATTTCAAAAAATAAATGAGGTATATGGACAGTACTTCGATGAACATCAACCAGCACGTAGTTGTGTTGAAGTTGCCAGATTACCTAAAGATGTAAAAGTAGAAATTGAACTAATCGCTCAATTAAAAGGAATATGATTTTCAATCATAAAACATTGTTAAGCTTCTAAACAACAGATAGATATACTATAGGGGGGGCTCACTACATGAAAGTGACAGATGTAAGACTTAGAAAAATAGATACAGATGGAAGAATGAAAGCACTTGTTTCCATTACATTAGATGAAGCTTTCGTAATTCATGATTTGCGTGTTATAGAAGGAAATACTGGTCTATTCGTCGCAATGCCAAGTAAACGCACACCAGATGGTGAATTCCGCGACATCGCACATCCTATTAACTCAGACATGAGACAAGAAATTCAAGATGCTGTGATGAAAGTATATGAAGAAACAGATGAAGTAGTACCTGATAAGAATGCTACATCAGATGACACAAAAGAAGTTTAATTAAGAACATACAATGAGTAAGAGACTGACGATTTAATTAGTTAGTCTCTTTTTTTATAATCATACGTTGGTTTGCCGTTAGTTGATACTTGATTAAATAAGTTCTGAAATGCAAAGTTTATGAGAGTTAATATTAAGCGATTAGCAGTATCTCTATGAATTAAAAAATACTGTTAAATGAATGTATTTAAACTTAATTAGTCTTGATAAAGTAGGTGACCCCAACACAGAGAAACTGGTTATCTGAAATAGGTTTACAGTTTATTACTTCATAATAAACTGCATAAGATTTTCTAGCTATCAAGATAGCAGAAACTCTAACATGCAATGCAGGGACCCGTCATAGAAAAATTTTATAACTAAAATTTTTACTTTAATGTGCAAGACGGGCAAGGTTGGGCAAGAGCTATTAAAGATCAAAAATCTAAAATAAAGGGTTACAATTGATTGCTAGCGCAACAATTGCATAAGAGCTACTAAAGATTAAAAATCTAAGTAGCTCTAAATGATTGATACGACTGTTCGAATATAGCTCTTTATATTAAGGGAATATCCACCTGGCAATATATTTAAAATATAAAAAAAGTTGAATTAAAATTGATTAGATTAAAGCAATCATTTTTTATCTGTTGAAAGACGAACATATATTAAATTATAATAATGGTGAAATGCAAAATTTATTGGAGGTATATTGTTCATGGGGAATTATGCAATTATTTTAGCGGCAGGTAAAGGTACAAGAATGAAGTCTAAAAAATTTAAAGTACTACATGAGATTGCTGGTAAATCAATGGTTGAACATGTATTACAAAGTGTCAAAGCTTCTGGCGTCGATCAAGTCGTAACGGTTGTTGGTCACGGTGCAGAAAGTGTTAAACAACAGTTAGGAGAACAGTCTTTATATAGTTTTCAACAAGAACAATTAGGAACAGCACATGCAGTGCAAATGGCTGAGGATCATTTACAAGGTAAAGAGGGAACAACACTAGTTGTTTGTGGCGATACACCATTAATCACACCAGAAACGCTAGAAGCATTAATCAAACACCATGAACAAACAGATGCACAAGTTACAGTTTTATCAGCAGTCATTCAAAGACCTCAAGGATACGGTAGAATTATTAGAGATTCACGATATCAATTAGAAAAAATAGTTGAAGAAAAAGATGCGAATGCAACAGAAAAAGAGGTTAAAGAAATCAGTTCTGGAATATTTGCATTTGATAATAAAGTATTGTTTGACACTTTACAACGTGTAGACAATGATAATGCACAAGGAGAATATTATTTACCAGATGTCGTTTCTCTCATGTTAACAGATGGTGGTAAAGCTGAAGTTTATTGTACCGAAGATGTCGATGAAATCATGGGCGTTAATGATAGAGTGATGTTGAGCCAAGCTGAAAAGTTATTACAACAACGCATTAATCATTTTCATATGATGAATGGTGTTACAATAATTAGCCCAGAACAAACCTTCATTGGACCTGATGTTCAAATAGGTATAGATACTATTATTGAACCAGGAGCTAGAATTACTGGACACACAAGCATAGGGGAAGACGTCGTTATTGGCCAATACTCAGAAATTAATAATAGTACAATTGAAAGCAACGCAGTGATTCAACAATCAGTTGTCAATGATTCTCATGTAGGAACAGCTACTAAAGTTGGACCTTTCGCTCAATTAAGACCAGGTTCGAATTTAGGTGCTGAAGTTAAAGTAGGTAATTTTGTTGAAATCAAGAAAGCACAACTTAAAGATGGCGCTAAAGTATCTCATTTAAGTTACATTGGTGATGCTGAAATTGGTGAACGTACTAACGTTGGATGTGGCACAATAACGGTTAACTATGACGGTAAAAATAAATTCAAGACTATTGTCGGTAGTGATTCATTTGTTGGTTGTAATGTCAACTTGGTAGCTCCTGTAACTGTAGGGAATGACACATTAATTGCTGCAGGTTCAACAATTACGGATAACGTACCTGACCATAGCTTAGCGTTAGCAAGATCAAGACAAACGACTAAAGAAGGATATATGACTGAACATAACAATAAATAATAAATTTATAGCAACTGATATTGAGTGTAATAAAAACGTAATCTTTATGATTTAATCATTCGCATAGTAATAAACTGTCATTTTATATATAATAGAAACTGCGTAAGTAAATAATTGGAGGACTATAAATGTTAAATAATGAATATAAGAATTCGTCATTAAAGATTTTCTCATTGAAAGGTAACGAAGCATTAGCTCAAGAAGTAGCTGACCAAGTTGGTATTGAATTAGGTAAATGTTCAGTTAAACGTTTTAGTGATGGAGAAATTCAAATTAATATCGAAGAGAGCATTCGTGGTTGTGACGTATTTATTATTCAACCAACGTCATATCCTGTTAACCTACATTTAATGGAATTACTAATCATGATTGATGCTTGTAAACGTGCATCTGCAGCAACAATCAACATTGTAAATCCATATTATGGATATGCAAGACAAGATAGAAAAGCTCGTAGTCGTGAACCTATTACGGCTAAACTAGTAGCTAATTTAATAGAAACTGCTGGCGCAACAAGAATGATTGCATTAGATTTACACGCTCCACAAATCCAAGGTTTCTTTGATATTCCTATTGATCATTTAATGGGGGTACCAATTTTAGCTAAACACTTTAAAAACGATCCTAATATTGACCCAGAAGAATGTGTCGTAGTGTCACCTGATCATGGTGGTGTAACACGTGCACGTAAATTGGCTGACATTTTAAAAACTCCAATTGCTATTATAGACAAACGTCGACCTAGACCAAATGTTGCCGAAGTAATGAATATTGTTGGTGAAATTGAAGGTCGTACAGCAATTATTATTGATGATATTATTGATACAGCAGGTACAATTACGCTAGCAGCACAAGCATTAAAAGACAAAGGTGCAAAAGAAGTATATGCATGTTGTACTCATCCAGTTTTATCTGGTCCTGCAAAAGAACGAATTGAAAATTCTGCAATTAAAGAATTAGTTGTGACGAATTCTATTCATCTTGATGAAGAACGTAAACCATCAAATACGAAAGAATTATCAGTTGCTGAATTATTAGCTCAAGCTATTATTCGCGTATATGAAAGAGAATCAGTAAGCGTATTATTTGATTAAGTCTTAAATGCTATTTGACGAACATAATTGAAACATGTATAATAGTTTCGTTCGTGATTATACGAATAAATAAACACTTGCAAGCAACAATGATGTTGATGGGTAAGTGAGGTGCTCAATAACGAGCAAAATATGAAAGGTGGAAATGACAATGGCTTCATTAAAGTCAATCATCCGTCAAGGTAAACAAACACGTTCAGATCTTAAACAATTAAGAAAATCAGGTAAAGTACCTGCAGTTATGTATGGTTACGGAACTAAAAACGTGTCAGTTAAAGTTGATGAAGTAGAATTCATCAAAGTTATCCGTGAAGTAGGTCGTAACGGTGTAATCGAATTAGGCGTTGGTTCTAAATCAATCAAAGTAATGGTTTCAGATTACCAATATGACCCACTTAAAAACCAAATCACTCACATTGATTTCTTAGCAATCAATATGAGCGAAGAGCGTACTGTTGAAGTACCTGTTCAATTAGTTGGTGAAGCAGTTGGCGCTAAAGAAGGCGGCGTTGTTGACCAACCATTATTCAACTTAGAAGTAACTGCTACTCCAGATAATATTCCTGAAGCTATCGAAGTAGATATTACTGAATTAAACGTAAACGACGTGTTAACAGTAGCAGATGTTAAGACTACAGGCGACTTCACAATCGAAAACGATCCTGAAGAACCAGTAGTATCAGTAGTTCCTCCAACTGAAGAACCAACTGAAGAAGAAATCGAAGCTATGGAAGGCGAACAACAAACTGAAGAGCCTGAAGTAATCGGTGAAGAAAAAGAAGACGAAGAAGAAAAAACTGAAGAATAAGACTAACTTATTATAAAGTGATCTACTTTGTTTATATAGCACTATGTTTATTTAATTATAAGCATAGTGCTTTTTGTGTTATTATAAACTTTGATTATCCTTTTAATATGTAGTTTGAAATATTAGGTTCTCTATTTTTTAAGACTGATAAATAAAAAATGAATAATTAAAAATAAAAATTATTTTAAAGCCGAGACTCCTGAGGTAGGGACCCAACACAGAGAAACTGTGAAACAGTTTCTACAAGAAATGCAAGTTGGGCAACAGTGCTAGTCGAAGACCCGGGCCCCAACAAAAAGAAACTAATCATTTAGTTTCAACGGACAATGCCAGTTGGGGTAGGCTGAGACAGCACCCTAGGAAGGGACCCAACACAGAAAAACTGGTTATCCAGTTTTTTCATGCAATGCAGGGCCCCGTCATAGAAAAATTTTAAAAATAAAGGATTACAATTGATTGCTAGCACAACAATTGCATAAGAGCTAGTAAAGATTGTAAATCTAACTAGCTCTAAGTGTGCAAGACGGGCAAGGTTGGGCATTGGGGCCCCAGCAAAGAAAAATTCTGTCAACAGAATTTTTACTATAATGTGCAAGCTGGGGTGCGAAGCTTGAAAAAATAATTATGTATAAGTCCAATTTGGGAGAGAACCAAATATTACTAGTAATAGCTAATTAAATGATTTAACAATTTAAAATAATGATATGATCAATCTTTTAATCACAAGATAAATTAGCTGTTTGTAAAATTGACTTTGAAGTGTTGATTCACTGATGATAACAACTGATGACAATAAGTGTACAATCATTCATATCATTTAATAAAAATGGAGATATAATGAGTGAAGACCAAACGCATTGTATACTTAATATGATACATTCGGCAGTGACTACATTGAAGTTAAAATATTGATAAATTAACATTTTAAATTATAATGAGTCATATTTGGATAGGACTATGACATGTATTTTCTGAAAAAATATTTCTATTCTGTTTCCATATAACTATACGTATCGTTGTAACTATTTCAAATATATGAAACGTATAACATTAACTTGATTTAAACTTTATGAGAAAATAGATAAATCTAAAATTAAAATATAAAATGGAGGGAATACAATATGAAATGTATTGTAGGTCTTGGTAATATAGGTAAACGTTTTGAACTTACAAGACATAATATTGGTTTTGAAGTTATTGATCATATATTAACTAAAAATAATTTTACGTTAGACAAACAAAAGTTTAAGGGTGCATATACCATTGAAAGAATGAATGGTGACAAAGTCTTGTTTATAGAACCTTTAACAATGATGAACCTTTCGGGTGAAGCGGTAGCGCCACTAATGGATTATTATAACGTAGATACTGAGGATTTAATTGTCTTGTATGATGATTTAGATTTAGACCAAGGGCAAATAAGACTTAGACAACAAGGTAGTGCTGGTGGTCATAATGGTATGAAGTCAATTATTAAAATGTTAGGTACAGATCAATTTAAACGTATTCGTATCGGTGTGGGGAGACCGACGAATGGTATGTCAGTACCAGACTATGTATTACAACGTTTTTCCAATGATGAAATGATTATCATGGACAAAGTCATTGAACATGCTGGTCGTGCGGTAGAGACATTTATCGAAACTTCACGTTTTGACCATGTCATGAATCAATTTAATGGTGAAGTGAAGTAATGTCTATATTAACTCATTTCATAACAGAAGATAAACGTTTTCAAGAACTTAGTCAGGTATTTGGTCAAGAACACAATTTAGTCACTGGTTTATCCCCATCTGCAAAAGCTACTATTATTGCAGAAAAGTATTTGAATTCCGATAGACAATTATTATTAATAACTAATAATTTATATCAAGCAGATAAAATAGAAGCTGATATTTTACAATATGTTCACAGCGATGAAGTATATAAATATCCAGTACAAGATATTATGACAGAAGAATTTTCAACCCAAAGCCCTCAATTGATGAGCGAACGTGTCAGAACATTAACGGCGTTAGCGCAAAATAAAAAAGGGTTATTTATCGTTCCATTGAATGGATTTAAAAAGTGGTTGACGCCTGTTGATATGTGGAAGAATCATCAAATGACTGTTCGTGTTGGTGAAGATATCAATGTTGATGAATTTTTAAATAAATTAGTTAATATGGGATATAGACGAGAAAGTGTCGTATCGCATATTGGTGAATTTTCATTACGTGGTGGAATTATTGATATCTTCCCGTTAATTGGGCAACCAGTTAGAATTGAACTTTTTGATACAGAAGTTGATTCTATAAGAGATTTCGATGTAGAAACACAAAGATCGAACGATAATCTTGAACAAGTCGAGATTACTACAGCTAGTGATTATATTATTACTGAAAATGTCATCAATACTTTGAAGAATAATCTACAAGAAGCTTATGAAACTACAAGACCTAAAATTGATAAGTCTGTACGCAATGATTTAAAAGAAACATATGAAAGTTTTAAATTGTTCGAAAGCTCGTATTTTGATCATCAGGTTTTACGACGACTTGTTGCATTTATGTATAACCAGCCATCTACAATCATTGATTATTTCCAAGATAACGCGATTATTGCTGTTGATGAATTTAATCGTATTAAAGAAACCGAAGAAAGTTTAACAATAGAATCAGAAGATTTCATTAGTAATTTAATAGAAAGTGGTAATGGTTTCATTGGACAAAGTTTTATTAAGTATGAAGGATTTGAACGTTTATTAGAACATTATCCAGTAACCTATTTCACATTATTTACTGCTACAATGCCTGTTAAGCTAGAACATATTATTAAATTTTCATGTAAACCTGTTCAACAATTTTACGGTCAATACGATATTATGCGTTCAGAATTTCAAAGATATGTTCATAATAACTATAATATTGTAGTCTTAGTTGAAACAGAAACTAAAGTTGAGCGTATGCAAGCAATGTTAAATGAAATGCACATACCAACTGTGACTAATATGCATCACGCAACTGCTTCAGGACAAGCTATTATTATGGAAGGAAGTTTGTCTGAAGGATTTGAACTGCCGTATATGCAATTAGTTGTTATTACAGAACGTGAATTATTTAAAACGAAGCAACAGAAAAAGAAAAAAAGAACCAAAACATTATCGAATGCTGAAAAGATAAAGTCATATCAAGATTTGAATGTTGGTGATTATATTGTTCACGTACATCATGGTGTAGGTCGCTATCTAGGCGTAGAAACGTTAGAAGTAGGAGATACACATAGAGATTACATCAAACTTCAATATAAAGGCACTGATCAACTATTTGTTCCAGTAGATCAAATGGATCAAGTTCAAAAGTATGTCGCATCAGAAGACAAAACACCTAAGTTAAATAAATTAGGTGGAACAGAATGGAAAAAAACAAAAGCCAAAGTACAACAAAGTGTTGAAGATATTGCTGAAGAGCTTATTGAACTATATAAAGAAAGAGAAATGGCTGAAGGATATCAATTTGGTGAGGATACAACAGAACAAACAACATTTGAGTTGGATTTCCCATACGAACTAACTCCAGACCAAGCTAAATCTATTGATGAAATAAAAATGGATATGCAAAAATCAAGACCAATGGACCGTTTATTATGTGGTGATGTTGGTTATGGTAAAACAGAAGTAGCTGTTCGAGCAGCATTTAAAGCTGTGATGGAAGGAAAACAAGTAGCATTTCTAGTACCTACAACGATTTTAGCGCAACAGCATTATGAAACATTGATCGAACGTATGCAAGATTTTCCGGTTGAAATTCAATTAATGAGCCGCTTTAGAAGTGCAAAAGAAATTAAACAAACGAAAGAGGGCATTAAGACTGGATTTGTGGATATTGTAGTTGGTACACATAAATTATTAAGTAAAGATATTGAGTATAAAGATTTAGGGTTATTGATCGTCGATGAAGAACAGCGTTTTGGAGTTAGACATAAAGAAAGAATCAAAACAATGAAAAACAATGTTGATGTCTTAACACTAACAGCAACGCCGATACCACGAACACTACATATGAGTATGTTAGGAGTTAGAGATTTATCAGTTATAGAAACACCACCAGAAAATAGATTCCCAGTACAAACTTATGTACTTGAACAAAATACGAATTTTATTAAAGAAGCTTTAGAACGTGAATTATCACGAGATGGACAAGTATTTTACTTATATAATAAAGTGCAATCAATATATGAGAAACGCGAACAATTACAAATGCTCATGCCAGATGCCAATATTGCAGTTGCACATGGTCAAATGACTGAGCGAGACTTAGAAGAAACGATGCTAAGTTTTATCAATCACGAATATGATATTTTAGTGACGACAACGATTATTGAGACAGGCGTTGATGTTCCAAATGCCAATACTTTAATTATTGAAGATGCTGATCGTTTTGGGTTAAGTCAGTTATATCAATTAAGAGGACGTGTAGGTCGCTCAAGTCGTATAGGATATGCCTATTTCTTACATCCAGCAAATAAAGTTCTTACTGAAACTGCTGAAGATCGTTTGCAAGCTATCAAAGAATTTACTGAACTCGGTTCCGGTTTTAAAATTGCTATGAGAGATTTAAATATTCGTGGCGCTGGTAATCTGTTAGGTAAACAACAACATGGCTTTATCGATACAGTTGGTTTTGACTTATATAGTCAAATGTTAGAAGAAGCAGTAAATGAAAAACGTGGCATTAAAGAAACTCAACCAGATGCACCAGAAGTTGAAGTTGATTTGAATTTAGATGCGTATTTACCTACTGAATATATTACAAATGAACAAGCTAAAATTGAAATTTATAAAAAATTACGTCAAATAGAAACAGAAGAACAATTACTAGATATCAAAGATGAATTAATAGATCGCTTTAATGATTATCCAATAGAAGTAGAACGCCTGCTAGATATTGTTGAAATTAAAATTCATGCACTTCATGCAGGAATCACTTTAATAAAAGATAAAGGCAAAACAATCGAAATTTCATTATCTGTTAAAGGTACTGAAGAATTAGATGGTGAAGCGTTATTTAAAGCTACGCAACCACTTGGAAGAACGATGAAAGTGGGGGTTCAAGATAATGCAATGAAAGTGACATTGACTAAGAAACAACAATGGCTAGACAATTTGAAGTTCCTTGTTAAATCTATAGCTGAAAGTATGAGAATTAAGGATGAAGAATAAAGCTGCATTTAATGGCGTTGTTATTTTGACTTTAGCTTTAATTATCATCAAAATTTTAAGTGCGATTTATAGGATTCCATATCAAAATATTCTAGGAGACTCTGGCTTATATGCCTACCAGCAAATTTACCCTATAGTCGCTTTAGGAATGATATTGTCAATGAATGCCATCCCTAGTGCTGTGACACAGAATTTAGGTCGAAATGAGGATAAGTACCAAACTCAAAATTATTCACAAGTACTTAAAGTCATTCAAATTGTTGGTATAGCATTATTTGCAATAATTTTTATATGTGCCAAGATATTGGCGTATGCAATGGGTGACACACATTTAACACCTATGATTCAAACGGCAAGTATGAGCTTTTTATTTATAGGTATTTTAGGCGTATTAAGAGGTTATTATCAAGCAGCTAATAATATGAATATACCTGCGATGTCACAAATAATAGAGCAAGTAGTAAGAGTTGGTATCATTATTATCACCATTTTACTTTTTAGCTCGTTAGGATGGACCATCTATCAAGCAGGTACTATGGCAATCTTAGCATCATCATTAGGGTTTTTGGCTTCATCAATATTTTTAATTTGTCAAAGGCCTTTCCGTTTTAAAATTAAAGTAGATAACACTAATATCTCATGGAAACGACTAATTGTTTCTATATTTATATTTGCAGTGAGTCAATTAATAGTTATTTTATGGCAAGTCATTGATAGTTTTACAATTATCCAAATGCTCAAAAGTATTGGTACACCGTTTAAGCAAGCAATTAGTGATAAAGGTATATATGATCGAGGTGCATCATTTATTCAAATGGGATTGATTGTCACGACAACATTCAGTTTTGCATTAATTCCATTATTAAGTGATGCTATTAGAGATAATAATCGTCTACAAATGAATAGATATGCGAACGCATCTTTAAAAATTACTATACTTATTAGTACAGCTGCAGGTATAGGATTAATCAATTTATTGCCCTTGATGAATAGCGTGTTTTTTAAAACAGACCAATTAACACTAACATTAAGTATCTATATGATTACCGTGATTTGTGTATCTTTAATTATGATAGATATGGCACTATTACAAGCGAAACATGCTATAAAACCAATAATGATAGGTATTTGTGCTGGTATAATTTTAAAAATAATCTTTAATATACTGTTAATTAAACTATTTGGCATATTAGGTGCAAGTTTAAGTACAGTGATGTCATTAATCGTATTTGGTACAATTTTACATGTCGCAGTGAAATCATTATATAATACGTATGCAATGAAACGTTTCTTAAGTAAAGTTATGTTGAGTATGTTAGTGATGTCTGGTGTAGTACAATTATTATTATTTATAATCACAACGCATCAAAGATGGACAGGGCTAATTGAACTTTTAATTGTTGCTATAATTGGCATTATTGTGTTAATCATTTTTATTATGAAATTTAATGTATTAACTTATAAAGAATTAATTTATCTGCCATATGGAGAAAAGTTGTATCGTAGGATGAAAGGGAGACGTAAATGACACACACAATTACTATTGTTGGTTTAGGAAATTACGATTTAGAGGACTTGCCGTTAGGAATTTATCGCTTTTTAATTAAACAAGATGTCGTATATGCAAGAACGTTAGATCATCCAGTTATTCAAAGTCTAAAAGATGATATGAAGTTTGAAAGCTTTGATGATGTTTATGAAGCGCATGATCAGTTTGAAGATGTTTACAAAGATATTGTGCGACGTCTTGCTGATGCTGCTAAATCAAATGATATTGTTTATGCTGTTCCTGGTCATCCAAGAGTAGCAGAGACTACAACTGTCATGTTGCAAAAAATGGCTAGCAAAGATAAACAAATTAATGTTTCAATACTAGGTGGAAAGAGTTTTATTGATGATGTCTTTGAAGCGGTTAATGTAGATCCCAATGATGGCTTTACATTACTTGATGCCACATCATTGAAAGAAACACAATTGAATATTAGAACGCATACGTTGATCACACAAGTATATAGTGGCATGATGGCAGCTGACTTGAAAATTACTTTAATGGAACGCTATCCAGATGAATATCCCGTACAAATAGTAACAGGAGCACGTAGTAATGGTGCAGAAGTTATCAACTGTCCATTGTATGAACTTGATCATTATGACAGTACTTTTAATAATTTAACCAGTGTCTTTATACCTATGATGTCACAAAGGGAAGACTTTTATAATGATTTCGATTTTGCGGTTGAAGTCATTGATACGCTTGTTGACGATAATGATGGATGCCCTTGGGATAAAATACAAACACACGAAAGTTTAAAACGTTATTTACTTGAGGAAACATTTGAATTGTTTGAAGCTATTGACAATAATGATGATTGGCATATGATTGAAGAGTTAGGAGATATTTTACTACAAGTGTTATTGCATACCAGTATTGGCAAAAAAGAAGGATATATGGATATTAAAGAAGTTATTTATAGTTTAAATGATAAAATGATACGTAGACATCCACATATTTTTAGTAATGAATCAGCTGAAACAGTTGAAGATTTAAAAGTGATTTGGTCGAAGGCTAAAGCAAATGAAGGTAAAGTACCAAGATTAAAATTTGAAAAAGTTTTTGCAGATCATTTTTTAACATTATATGATGCAACAAAGAACAATCGTTTTAATGAAGAATCCTTGAAAAAATTTTTACAGCAAGGGGAATAAAATAGATGAGATTAGATAAGTATTTAAAAGTATCACGTTTAATAAAAAGAAGAACATTGGCTAAAGAAATGAGTGATCAAGGCCGTATTACTGTTAATGGAAATGTTGCTAAAGCAGGGACAGATATTAAAGTTGGAGATCAACTCGTGATACGCTTTGGTCAAAAATTAGTTACTGTCAAGGTAACAGCACTTAACGAGCACGCATCTAAAGAGAATGCTAAAGGCATGTTTGAGTTGATTGAAGAGCAAAAAATCAATGAAGATTAGCGTTGGAGGTGACAAGTAATGTCAAATAATATTGAGAATATTGGTAATCAATATACATCTGAAAAAAATAAGAAAAAGCAAAGACATCAAATGAAAATGCGAGTGGTGAAGAAAAGAATCGCATTATTTGCTGGAATCATGTTGGCAATTATTATTGTGTTATCAATTATGCTTGTCGCCCAAAAACATCGCAATGACACAGATGCACAAGAACGTAAACATAAAGAAGAACAATTCCAAAAGCAACAAAATGAAGAAATTGCGCTCAAAGAACAATTAAACAATTTGAATGATAAAGATTATATTGAAAAAATTGCACGCGATGATTACTATTTGAGTAATAAAGGAGAAGTTATTTTTAAATTACCAGGTGATAAACAATCAAGTAATTCAAATTCTTCAAACAATTAAATAAAAATGTGTGAAAATAAAAGTGTATAGTCATTGTGAAAAACTTAAAACAAGGATATAATAAGAAAAAATCGAATCAAATCGGGAGGATTTATTTAGCATATGTCAATCGAAGTTGGAAATAAGCTTAAAGGTAAAGTTACTGGTATCAAAAAATTTGGTGCATTTATAGAATTACCTGAAGGGAAAAGTGGTTTAGTTCATATTAGTGAAGTTGCTGATAATTACGTTGAAAACGTTGAAGACCACTTGAAAATTGGCGATGAAGTTGAGGTTAAAGTATTATCTATAGCAGATGACGGTAAAATTAGTTTATCAATTAAAAAAGCTAAAGACCGTCCTCGTAGACCACAACATAATAATAAACCAAATCATCAAAAACCAGTACCAAAGGCTGAAGATTTTGAAAAGAAATTAAGTAATTTCTTAAAAGATAGTGAAGATAAATTAACTTCTATCAAACGTCAAACAGATTCAAGACGTGGCGGTAAAGGTTCTAAACGATAATATAAATAAATGAAGACTGTTTCATTAAGAAATGATTTTAAGTAAGTACTGCTATATAAGTAGTTGTCATTAAATAAACTTAGACTGTTTCTTATATAAGGAGCAGTCTATTTTATTTGTTATAAATTTATGATGACTTGTATTTTAGGTGAGCCGCTTTATAAAGTTTTAGCCTGAAAAACAATTAAATTTTGATAGAAGATTTGGAGGTGATGACATGAAAATCAATACACAATATTGGCAACCTAACCATCATATAGTCATTGCTGTATCTACAGGGATAGATAGTATGTGCTTATTACATGATTTACTACATCACTATCAACATAGTTATCATAAAATAACTTGTCTTCATGTTAATCATGGGTTAAGAGAACAATCTAGTGAGGAAGAACAATTCTTAAAAAAATATTGTGAAGGTCATAATATAGATTGTTTTATTAAACATTTGAATTTAACTTACCTAACTGAAGAAAATAAAAGTATACAAAATGAGGCAAGACAACAACGCTATGAATGGTTTGATCAAATGATGAAGTACCTGAATGCTGACATTTTATTAACTGCCCATCATCAAGATGACCAATTGGAGACAATAATGTATCGTCTTTATAGTGGCAAAAGTACGCGTAATAGATTAGGTATACCAGAAATAACCAGTAGGGAGCATTACAAAATCGTTCGGCCATTATTAAACAGTACTAAGAAAATGATACAACATTACCAGAAACAATATGGTGTAACATTTTTTGAAGATCAATCGAATGGCAATAATAAATACATAAGAAATGATATTCGTAATCGAATTATTCCAGCGATTAATCAAAATTCTCAATTACAAACTGAACAGTTGTTAAAATTAAAAATATGGCATGATATGCAGTTTGAAAGATTGCAGCAAGACGCTATTCGTTATATCGAAGACAATGTTCATATGGATCATCATCAAAGTATGATTGAAATACCAAGAGTGGCATTTAATAGTTTAGAATTCTATATTAAAGTAGCTATTTTTGATCAATTATTGTCGGACATAAATTTAGAAGCTAGTATCAGTGAAAAGACTTATGAAGATTGGTTTAATCAATTTGAAAGTAGCCAAGCACAATTCAATATTAATATTACAGAAAAATGGATTATTCAAATTTCATATGGTAAATTAATAATAATGGCAAAAAATAAATACCCTCATTATGATAAGGAGCTATTAATTCAACAGCCAGGTTTATATCATTTTAATAATTATGTTGTAGAAATTAATGTTGGTTTACCACAATATTTGTACCCTATTGTTGTCAGAACAAGACAAAATGGAGATAAATTTCAACTTAATGGACAGTATAATCACAAAAAAGTGAGTAGATTGTTAATTGATATGAAGGTCAATCAAACTGTGCGTGATCAACTTCCTATTTTAATAAGTAGTGACGGTACTATTATTGCAGTAGGTGATTTATATATTATGAACGATTTAACACAATGGATTTCAATTAGTGAAAAAGATGGAGATGAATAGTACTATGCATAAGGATTTAAAAGAAGTTTTATTAACGGAAGAAGAAATTCAAAGTATTTGTAAATCATTAGGTGAGCAACTAACAAAAGATTACCAAGATAAGCCATTAGTATGCGTTGGTATCCTAAAAGGTTCAGCAATGTTTATGTCAGATTTGATTAAAAGAATTGATACACATTTATCAATCGATTTTATGGACGTATCTAGCTATCATGGTGGAACTGAATCAACTGGTGAAGTTCAAATCATTAAAGATTTAGGATCATCAATTGAAAATAAAGATGTATTGATTATTGAAGATATATTGGAAACAGGCACTACACTTAAATCAATAACTGAACTATTACAATCTAGAAAGGTTAATTCTTTAGAAATCGTAACATTATTAGATAAACCAAACCGTCGTAAAGCAGATATTGAAGCGAAATATGTTGGTAAAAAGATTCCCGATGAATTTGTTGTGGGCTATGGTTTAGATTATAAAGAGTTATATCGAAACTTACCTTATATTGGAACTATGAAACCTGAAGTATACACTAAATAATTCTACATCAAGGTGAAGTAATATTACTATGACTTTTGCTAAGAATAGTGTAGACTCGTAATATGAAAAATGTATTTCATATATAATAAATTTTAAACAAGTTAAATACTAAAATATCTCTTAAACACATACAGATTGTACATATACTATATAGAAATAGAAGTAACGGATTTAAAGTCAATTACTAGCTAATAAAATATGTAATGTGTTACAATTCTTGTTAGTTTTATTATGGGAAGTAGGAGGAAATGACGCATGCAGAAAGCTTTTCGCAATGTGCTAGTTATCGTAATAATAGGCGTAATTATTTTTGGTCTATTTTCATATTTGAACGGTAATGGAAATATGCCGAAACAGCTTACATATAATCAATTTACTGAGAAGTTGGATAAAGGTGACTTGAAAACTTTAGAAATCCAACCAGAGCAAAATGTATATATGGTAAGTGGTAAAACAAAAGGTGATGAAGAATATTCATCAACAATTCTTTATAATAACGAGAAAGAATTGCAAAAAATTACTGATACAGCCAAGAAACAAGATGGCTTAAAACTTACAGTTAAAGAAGAAGAAAAACAAAGTGTCTTTGTTAATATACTGACTACATTGATACCAGTAGTAATCATTGCATTATTATTTATTTTCTTCCTTAGCCAAGCCCAAGGTGGCGGTAGTGGCGGTCGTATGATGAACTTTGGTAAATCCAAAGCTAAAATGTACGATAATAACAAACGTCGAGTTCGTTTTTCTGATGTTGCTGGTGCAGATGAAGAAAAACAAGAATTGATAGAAATCGTAGACTTCTTAAAAGATAATAAGAAATTTAAAGAAATGGGATCACGTATTCCTAAAGGTGTTCTATTAGTAGGACCTCCAGGTACAGGTAAAACATTATTAGCACGTGCAGTAGCTGGTGAAGCAGGTGCACCATTCTTCTCAATTAGTGGTTCAGACTTTGTTGAGATGTTTGTAGGTGTTGGTGCGAGCCGTGTTCGTGATTTATTTGAAAATGCTAAGAAAAATGCACCATGTATCATATTTATAGATGAAATTGATGCTGTAGGTCGTCAACGTGGTGCTGGTGTTGGTGGCGGTCACGATGAGCGTGAACAAACTTTAAACCAATTACTAGTTGAAATGGATGGTTTCGGTGAAAACGAAGGTATCATTATGATTGCTGCAACTAACCGTCCTGATATTTTAGATCCAGCATTATTACGTCCTGGTCGTTTTGATAGACAAATTCAAGTTGGTCGCCCAGATGTTAAAGGACGTGAAGCAATCTTACATGTACATGCTAGAAATAAACCACTTGATGAAACGGTAGATTTAAAAGCTATCTCTCAACGTACACCTGGTTTTTCAGGGGCAGATTTAGAAAACTTATTAAACGAAGCATCATTAATTGCAGTGCGTGAAGGTAAGAAGAAAATTGATATGAGAGATATTGAAGAAGCAACTGATAGAGTTATTGCAGGTCCAGCTAAAAAATCTCGTGTCATTTCTAAGAAAGAACGTAATATTGTTGCACACCATGAAGCGGGTCATACGATTATTGGTATGGTATTGGATGAAGCAGAAGTTGTCCATAAAGTTACTATCGTACCACGTGGACAAGCAGGCGGTTATGCTATGATGTTACCTAAACAAGATCGTTTCTTAATGACTGAACAAGAATTACTTGATAAAATTTGTGGTTTGCTTGGTGGTCGAGTGTCTGAAGATATTAACTTTAATGAAGTATCGACAGGTGCTTCGAATGACTTCGAACGTGCAACACAAATTGCGCGCTCAATGGTTACAGAATATGGTATGAGTAAAAAACTTGGACCTCTTCAATTTGGACATAGTAATAGCCAAGTATTCTTAGGTAAAGACATGCAAGGCGAGCCAAATTATTCTGGTCAAATTGCTTATGAAATTGATAAAGAAGTTCAACGTATTGTTAAAGAACAATATGAACGTTGTAAGCAAATTTTATTAGAACATAAAGAACAACTCATTTTAATTGCAGAAACATTATTAACTGAAGAAACATTAGTTGCTGAACAAATTCAATCTTTATTCCATGAAGGTAAACTACCAGAAGTTGATTATGATGCAGCTAAAGTTGTTAAAGATGAAGACTCAGAGTTTAATGATGGTAAATACGGTAAATCATATGATGATATTCGTAAAGAACAACTCAAAGAGGGACATCTTGAAGAAGAAGAAGATCGCAAGGAAGAAAAAGATATAGAGAAGGATAGACAGCAAGAACAAAAACAAGCAGACAAAGAACATCCTTCAGAAGATACAGCACATGAGCAAGCACCAAATATTGAAAAACCTTACGATCCAAATAATCCAGATAATAAATAAGAAATATATTCAAGCTCTTCGTAGTCATAAATGGCTATGGAGAGCTTTTTGGTTCTCTATTTTTCGGCTCTATAATAAATTCGGTTAGTAAGATAATTTGTAAGTTATCTTATCAACCGAATTCGACAATGAGCCATTTTTTACGACTGATTGAATATAAGTTGCAATGACTAAAATAAAAAATAATATACAATGGTATTGAATTGACTCATTATTACGTATATAAACAAGTTGCTTCATAATTTATAAATATCGGTGTAGAATAAATACAATTGAAAAAACAACTCATTTTTAACAAAATTAACAGAGTAGATATAAAGAGGAGATTAAATTATGACACATGATTATATTGTAAAAGCATTAGCTTTTAATGGAGAAGTTAGAGCGTATGGTGTATTAACAACTGAAACAGTACAAGAAGCACAAACTAGACATTACACATGGCCCACTGCCTCTGCAGCAATGGGAAGAACAATGACAGCGACTGCCATGATGGGTGCGATGTTAAAAGGTGACCAGAAATTGACAGTAACGGTAGATGGGCATGGACCAATAGGCAAAATTATTGCAGATGCCAATGCCAAAGGTGAAGTTAGAGCATATGTTGATCATCCTCAAACACATTTCCCATTAAACGAACAAGGAAAATTAGATGTTAGACGTGCTGTTGGTACAGATGGATCAATAATGGTTGTTAAAGATGTAGGAATGAAAGATTATTTTTCAGGAGCTAGTCCGATTGTTTCTGGAGAATTAGGAGAAGATTTTACTTACTATTATGCAACTAGTGAACAAACGCCATCATCTGTTGGTTTAGGTGTTTTAGTTAATCCAGACAACACGATTAAAGCTGCAGGTGGTTTTATTATTCAAGTGATGCCAGGGGCTAAAGAAGAAACAGTCACTAAATTAGAAACAGCGATTAATAATATGACGCCAGTTTCTAAATTAATCGATCAAGGTTTAACACCAGAAGGCATTTTAAATGAAATTTTAGGTGAAGATAACGTTCAAATTTTGGAAAAAATGCCTGTTCAATTTGAATGTAATTGTAGCCATGAGAAATTTTTGAATGCAATTAAAGGTTTAGGAGAAGCAGAAATTCAAAGCATGATTGATGAAGATCATGGTGCAGAAGCAGTATGTCATTTCTGTGGCAATAAATATCAATATTCAGAAGAAGAATTGAATGAATTATTACAAACATTAGCCTAGATATTGCATAAAGTATTAGCGTTAAATGTTTAATTTTAGCTGTTTTGTGAAATGGACAAGCGTAGCAAAGATATTATGATACTTTTAGTTTCATTTTTTAATAGAGTTTGATAAAATATAAATTATATCCGATAAAGAAACTAAGATTTTGATTATAGAATAAAAGGAGTGTTTATAATGGCGCAAAAACCAGTAGACAATATTACTCAAATTATCGGTAATACACCGGTAGTCAAATTAAGAAATGTAGTAGATGACAATGCAGCTGACGTTTATGTTAAATTAGAGTATCAAAATCCAGGTGGTTCTGTAAAAGATAGAATTGCTTTAGCTATGATTGAAAAAGCTGAGCGTGAAGGGAAAATTAAACCTGGAGACACAATTGTAGAACCAACAAGTGGTAATACTGGTATAGGTTTAGCATTTGTTTGTGCTGCTAAAGGTTATAAAGCAGTATTTACAATGCCAGAAACAATGAGCCAAGAACGTCGTAACTTACTAAAAGCATATGGAGCTGAATTAGTATTAACTCCTGGAACAGAAGCGATGAAAGGTGCTATTAAAAAAGCTAAAGAACTTAAAGAAGAACATGGCTACTTTGAGCCACAACAATTTGAAAATCCAGCCAACCCAGAAGTTCATGAGTTAACTACTGGTCCAGAATTAGTAGATCAATTCGAAGGTAGAAGTATTGATGCATTCTTAGCTGGTGTTGGTACTGGTGGGACGTTATCAGGTGTTGGTAAAGTATTGAAAAAAGAATATCCGAATATTGAAGTAGTGGCTATAGAACCAGAGGATTCTCCAGTATTAAGTGGAGGAAATCCTGGACCACACAAATTACAAGGTTTAGGAGCTGGATTTATTCCGGGTACTTTGAATACAGAAGTGTATGATAGTATTATTAAAGTTGGTAATGAAACAGCTATGGAAATGGCACGACGTGTTGCTAAAGAAGAAGGTATTTTAGCAGGTATTTCATCAGGTGCTGCAATTTATGCTGCAATTGAAAAAGCAAAAGAATTAGGTAAAGGTAAGACGGTCGTAACGGTATTACCAAGTAATGGTGAACGTTACTTATCTACACCTTTATATTCATTTGATGACTAATATAACTACTATATAGAGTGTAATAATAAGGCTGAAACATATTAAGATGTTTCGGTCTTTATTTTTGTATCTTATGAGTAAGTCTGAGATAAAAATTATTTTAAACTTAAAATGATGCATTGGGCAGTAACTGTCTAGTTTTCAAAATGTTGATAAATCAGCATTTTAAAAACCTAGTCAGTCTCGCTAGAGTGGGATTACGGCATAAATTTTATAGAATATTTATTTTTGTCCCCTCCTCCTATTGTTTGTATCGTTAATGATGTTTAATTTTTTATAATCGTTACAAGTCATTAGTTGGCTTAACATGTTAATAAGTTGAAATTTAATTACACAATAATAAAGAGAATACAAGAGATTTTTAGAATATAGTAGTGAAATGTAAGTTGATAGAATGATAATATATAGTAGTGAATTTAACTTAGACTTTATTGATAATTAGTATTTAATATTGAAAGTATATGCTTTTATTATTTATTTTAGAAGGATGGATAACATGGTTAAGACACAAATTATGGGAATTTTAAATGTCACTCCGGATTCATTTTCTGATGGCGGTCAATATGTTGCTCTAGAAGCAGCTGTAAAACGTGTTGAAGAAATGATTGCAGAAGGTGTGGATATTATAGATGTTGGTGGAGTATCTACAAGACCAGGGTATGAAGAAGTATCAGTTGAAGAAGAATTAAATAGAGTACTTCCAATTGTAGAAGCGATAACTACCTATGACGTGAAAATTTCAGTAGATACATATAGAAGTGAAGTAGCTGAAGCATGTTTGAAGTTAGGCGTAGATATGATCAATGATCAATGGGCTGGGTTATATGATAAACGGATGTTTGCTACGGTTGCAAAATATAATGCTGAAATTGTATTAATGCATAATGGTGATGGTGAACGTGATTCTCCAGTAATGGAAGAAATGCTAACGTCTCTTTTAGCACAGGCGCATCAAGCGAAAATAGCAGGGATTGATGCTAACAATATATGGCTTGATCCGGGTATAGGTTTTGCGAAAACGCGATTAGAAGAGAACGAAGTTATGTCACGTTTAGATGAATTAGTAGCGACTGGTTACCCTGTTTTATTAGCAACTAGTCGTAAGAGGTTTATAAAAGAAATGATTGGTTACGAGACGACACCACTCGAGAGAGATGAAGCTACCGCAGCGACGACTGCTTATGGCATTATGAAAGGTGTCAAAGCTGTACGGGTTCATCATGTAGCATTAAATGCTAAAATTGCACAAGGAATTGATTTTTTAAAGGAGAATGATGATGCAAGACAAAATATTTCTTAATGGCTTGAGGTTTTATGGCTATCATGGTGTGTTATCAGCAGAAAACGATATTGGGCAAATATTTGTAGTTGATGTTGAAATGTTAATAGATTTGTCGGCTGCAGGTATGTCAGATAAAGTAGAAGATACAGTGAATTATGGAGAAGTCTTTGAAGTAATTAAAAATATAATGGAAGGCCAACCGGTCAACTTATTAGAGCATCTAGCTGAACGTATTGCTAAACGTATAAATTCACACTATAATCGTGTATTAACAACAAAAATTAGAATCACTAAAGAAAACCCACCGATTCCAGGACACTATCAAGGTGTTGGTATAGAAATAGTGAGGGAAAATAAATGATAACTGCATATTTGGGATTAGGTAGTAATGTTGGAGATAGAGAAAGTCAATTACAACAAGCGATTGATATTTTGAATCATTTTTCAGGGATTGATGTTATAAAATGTTCTCCTATTTATGAAACTGCACCAGTAGGATATATAGACCAGCCTAACTTTTTAAATTTATGTCTTGAGATAGTAACAACTTTATCAGTAGAAGACTTATTAGAACATTGCTTAGACACTGAGAAACAATTGCATCGAGTTAGAAATGAACGTTGGGGACCAAGAACACTTGATGTGGATATATTATTATATGGAGACAGTATCATTGAGAAAGATAATTTGATAGTTCCTCATCCGAGAATGAACGAAAGAGCATTTGTTTTAATACCTTTAAATGATATAGCTCCTAATATAGTAGAACCGCGTTCTCAAAAAATGATTAGTGCGCTTGTACCAATTGACAACTCAGTGGTTAGATATGAAAATTAAGTGATAAATATATCAATATCACTAATTGAGGTAATATCATTATTGTTATTTTTGCAATATATTATAGAATTTACATTTTGTGATATATAGTATACTGTTGGTCTAAATAAGACAATATTGTATTAGTTAGTGATACAATAAGTTTAATTATTGTTTATTAAATGAGAGCTAACTTTTTATTTTAGAGTCTTGAAAATATATTTAGTTATAGTCAAAGTATAATTTTAAATATAACATTGTTTGCTATTAAGGAATGTTATTTTATTATATTTGAAGCGGATTATGCACTTTTAAGTTATATTGTTGCTTACAATGATTAAGTATCTATTCTTAAAGTTTATATATGTAGTTTAATTAAGTAATAAAGACTTTCTTCTAACGTAAAGAAAAAAGTAGAAAATGCTTTATTAGATGTGCGTCGTCTTGTAGAATTAATATGTGAAAAATAGTGAAATTGAACTAAGAAAATACATTATTATTTTTTGAAGTAAGTTAAATCTTAAATTTAGTATAAAGTAATTATGAATTTATTATTATTTAACATGACTTTTAAGTGTAATATATGAATACTTTTAAGAATGCCAAGAATAAAGGAGAGAATAGTATGTCAGAAGAAATGAATGACCAAATGCAGGTCCGTCGACAAAAATTACAAGAATTATATGATTTAGGAATAGACCCATTTGGATCTAAATTTGATCGTACAGGTTTATCAAGTGAATTAAAAGAGAATTGGGATCAATTTTCAAAAGAAGAACTTGCAGAAAAAGAAGAAGAAAGTCATGTTGCTATTGCTGGACGTCTAATGACAAAACGAGGCAAAGGTAAAGCAGGGTTTGCTCACATACAAGATTTAGCAGGCCAAATTCAAATTTATGTACGTAAAGACCAAGTTGGAGATGACCAATTTGAGTTGTGGAAAAATGCTGATTTGGGAGATATTGTTGCCGTAAAAGGTGTTATGTTTAAAACTAATACTGGAGAATTATCTGTAAAAGCTAAAGAGTTCATCCTTTTAACAAAATCTTTACGTCCATTACCAGATAAATTCCATGGACTTCAAGATATAGAACAACGTTATCGCCAACGTTATTTGGATTTAATAACTAACGAAGATAGTACTCGCACATTTATAAATCGTAGTAAAATTATTCAAGAAATGAGAAATTATCTTAATAAACAAGGTTTCTTAGAAGTAGAAACACCAATGATGCATCAAATTCCAGGTGGAGCAGCTGCAAGACCTTTCGTTACACATCATAATGCGCTAGATGCAACACTATATATGCGTATTGCTATTGAGCTACATTTGAAACGCTTAATTGTAGGTGGACTTGAAAAGGTATATGAAATTGGACGTGTATTCCGTAATGAAGGTGTATCAACTAGACATAATCCAGAGTTTACAATGATTGAATTATACGAAGCTTATGCAGATTATCATGATATTATGGATTTAACTGAATCTATGGTAAGACATATAGCTCAAAATGTATTTGGTTCTGCCAAAGTGCAATATAATGGCGAAACAATCGATTTAGAATCATCATGGAGAAGATTGCATATGGTTGATGCTGTTAAAGAAGCTACTGGTGTAGATTTTTATGAAGTAAATAGTGATGAGGAAGCTAAAGCTTTAGCTAAAGAACATGGTATAGAGATTAAAGATAACATGAAATATGGTCATATATTAAATGAATTTTTCGAACAAAAAGTTGAAGAAACATTAATTCAACCTACATTTATCTATGGTCATCCAATTGAAATATCACCCCTAGCTAAAAAGAATCCAGCAGATGCTAGATTTACTGATCGTTTTGAATTATTTATTGTAGGTAGAGAACATGCAAATGCCTTTACTGAATTAAATGATCCAATTGATCAAAGGGCTAGATTTGAAGCACAACTTGTCGAAAAAGAACAAGGTAATGATGAAGCTCACGAAATGGATGAGGATTTTATTGAAGCTTTAGAATATGGTATGCCTCCAACAGGCGGGTTAGGTATTGGTATAGACCGTCTTGTAATGTTATTAACTGATTCTCCATCTATTAGAGATGTATTATTATTCCCATATATGAGACAAAAATAAATAATAAGATTAAGCACTCTCGTTAAGTTTTCGAGGGTGCTTAATTTAGGTTATCTCACAAATTGGACTGATACATAATTATTTTTTAAACCTCGCACTCTAGCCTATACATAATAATAAAAAATCTGTTGATAGAATTTTTTACGTTTTGTCCCTACTCAGAAATTTTGGCTTCAAAATAACTTTTATTTTAAATTATTCACTTTTTATTTATCAGTGCTAAAAAATAGAGAAACTTAATTTAATTAGTATGAAAACGAGATTAATTAAGTAGAATGAATAAACAACTAAAATCAAATATATATAATTTCAGTAATAGTATAAAATGCCAAAATCAGTAGCAAAATACGTTATAAAATTTTCGTTATTTTATGGTTTTATCTCAAGTATTATGATAGAATACTAAAAGTGATTTGAAGTAGGAAACAGTTACGTATTAATTTAATTCGTTTCTTAAAAAGTGTTGACAATTCAAATGAATTAAAGTAATATATAAAAGTCGTCAAAATAAGACAGAGATACATAAACAGAAAATAAGTTATAAAGATTTTACAAAGTGTAAAATTGACTATTGAAACTAATTTCTGTAGCATGTATCATATATTAGTAAGTTAATTTGTCTGGTGATTATGGCAAAGAGGTCACACCTGTTCCCATGCCGAACACAGAAGTTAAGCTCTTTAGCGCTGATGGTAGTCGGGCTTACGTTCCGCTAGAGTAAGACATTGCCAGGCAACATTTAATCGGAGAATTAGCTCAGCTGGGAGAGCATCTGCCTTACAAGCAGAGGGTCGGCGGTTCGAACCCGTCATTCTCCACCATTTTAATTACATATGCCGGCCTAGCTCAATTGGTAGAGCAACTGACTTGTAATCAGTAGGTTGGGGGTTCAAGTCCTCTGGCCGGCACCATCTTTTTGAGCCATTAGCTCAGTTGGTAGAGCATCTGACTTTTAATCAGAGGGTCAGAGGTTCGAATCCTCTATGGCTCATTACGATTCATTTATATATTCGCAAAATAATGCAGAAGTAGTTCAGCGGTAGAATACAACCTTGCCAAGGTTGGGGTCGCGGGTTCGAATCCCGTCTTCTGCTCCATTATTTTGCCGGGGTGGCGGAACTGGCAGACGCACAGGACTTAAAATCCTGCGGTGAGAGATCACCGTACCGGTTCGATTCCGGTCCTCGGCATTATTTTAGCGCCCGTAGCTCAATTGGATAGAGCGTTTGACTACGGATCAAGAGGTTATGGGTTCGACTCCTATCGGGCGCGCCATTTTAATAGCGGGAAGTAGCTCAGCTTGGTAGAGCACTTGGTTTGGGACCAAGGGGTCGCAGGTTCGAATCCTGTCTTCCCGACTTACTTTAATAATTTATGGGGGCTTAGCTCAGATGGGAGAGCGCCTGCTTTGCACGCAGGAGGTCAGCGGTTCGATCCCGCTAGTCTCCACCATATTTTTAAAAATGAACATTGAAAACTGAATGACAATATGTCAACGTTAATTCCAAAAACGTAACATTAAGTTACAAACATTATTTAGTATTATGAGCTAATCAAAC
>NZ_PPQR01000074.1 GCF_002902085.1 Staphylococcus simiae | reverse complement strand
TTGATTAGCTCATAATACTAAATAATGTTTGTAACTTAATGTTACGTTTTTGGAATTAACGTTGACATATTGTCATTCAGTTTTCAATGTTCATTTCTTAACACAAGAATTAATTATAAATGTTATTAACCTTTAAGTCAATAACTTTTTAAAAATTAATTTCGGTTTTATTCAAATCATTTTGTTGTGCTTTTGTTTGCCTCAACAAATACATACTATACAGGCTTCTAGCATACTTAACAACAGTAAAATTTACACTTTTAACATTGCTAAAAATACTCCTATCGATAAAAACCGAACTTATAAAACAGATATAATTTCATAGTATGTTTTATGTTGAAAATCACCACTAATATTAATATAAAAACTACCTATACCACTATAAATAGGAACTTTAATACTTTTAAACTTTTTGTCGTTTTTTCTATAAATATTCTTACAGTTACTACTAATCCATAATACAAACAGTGTTCGTTAATCTTATTCATTATTTTATACCGCTGTATATCAATAAAAAAGTTGTCATTTCTATACTTAAAATAGAAACAACAACTTTTTACTTTCTACATTTCAGTTCTTCCTGCTATCGCTTTTGATAAAGTTACTTCATCTGCATATTCCAAGTCTCCACCAACAGATAGCCCTTGTGCTAATCTTGTTACTTTAATACCTATAGGTTTAACTAATCTCGAAATATACATTGCAGTAGATTCTCCCTCTAAATTAGGATTCATCGCTAGGATTAGTTCATTTACTTCATCATTTTTCAAGCGTTCTATTAATGAAGGAATATTTATATCTTCTGGGCCAATACCGTCCATAGGTGAAATCGAACCATGTAGAACATGGTACAAGCCTTTATATTCTCTCATTTTTTCCATAGCTATAACATCTTTATCATCTTCAACAACACAAATAACTGAGCGATCTCTTTGCTTGTCTTCACAGATATAGCATGGATCGTTCTCGGTAATGTGTCCACATACACTACAATATGTTAGTTCTCTTTTTACATCTACTAATGCTTTAGCGAATTGTACAACGTCGTCTTCTTTCATATCTAAAGTATGAAAAGCCAGACGTTGGGCTGTTTTTGGACCAATGCCTGGCAATTTCATAAAACTATCAATAAGTTTTGATATAGGTTCTGGATATTGCATCTACGATCACATTCCAGGAATATTTAAGCCTTGAGTATGCTTACCTAAGCGTTCTTGAGTAAGTTCATCAGCTTTATTCATTGCTTCATTAGTAGCTGCTAATACTAAATCTTGTAGCATTTCAACATCTTCAGGATCTACTGCTTCTTCTTTAATCTCAACATCTACAACTTCTTTGTGTCCAGTTACTGTAACTGCAACCATGCCACCACCAGCTGTACCTACAATACGCTCTTCTTTAAGCTTTTCTTGTTCTTGAGCCATTTTCTTTTGCATTTTTTGCATTTGTTTCATCATTTGTTGCATATTTCCGCCACCGCGCATATATTATTTCCTCCTTGAAATTCATACAGTTTTAATAAAAATATGATGTTTATTACATTATACATACGATTATATCGCTTGTCATGTATCACTCTTCATCTATTATATTTACAGTTTCTTCACCAAATAAATCTTTTGCTTTTTGTGCAACATCTTGTTGTTGTTCACTACTATCATTACTATTATCATCGCTATGATCTTGTTTACGAGATTGTATATATTCTGAACGCACCCTTAACCATTGATCTGAAGGCACACCAACCACTTTGACATTTTTATTTACAATATTACAAACAACGCTCTCTATATTACTGCGTTTTTCATCGTCCTTATTCACAATTTCACAGTGAATTTCCTCTTCAAATTTCACTAGGACATGGTCTTCACTTGCTGCAACTGGTTCTGAATTTTGTAATAAGCTAACTAATGATTTCTTATCATTATTTTTAGCATGATCAACAACATCTTGCCAACGATTTTTCAGTAATTTAATGTCTTCTTTATTTGCTCTATCTAACACTTTAGCAATTTGTTGCATTGAAAAAGCATTTTTATTCTTTTGCAATGACCTTGTCGGCTTTTTGTTTGTCTTATTAATACTAGTTGCACTTGTTCCTTGTGCTTTTAAAGCTTTAAGCTCTTGTTCTAGTTGTTCCATTCTTTGCAACAACACATCACTATTCGGTTGTTGGACAATATGTGTCACATCATTAGACTCAACACCAACTACTGGTACTTGTTTTTTTATAAGTTCTGCAAGCTTAACTAGCAATACTTCAAAATGAACATTTTGATTTACACTAAATCTAATTGATACCAGCGTATCATTAATAATATCTATCATTTGATAAAGCATATTTAAATCTAAAGTCATTAATGCGTCATAATCATTTTCTTTGTCAGCTGTCTTATTCATAATTGTATCTCTAACAAAATAGATCATATCATTAATAAGTCTATTCACTTCTTTTCCTTCAGCGATAAAATGATGATATCTTTGGAATGCTGCTTGAACATCCCCTTTAACTATTTCTTCAAATAATTGATTTAATGCTTCGTCATGAACACTACCAGTTACATTTAAAGCGTCTTGTAGCGTTAACTGACCATCTCCAAATGCAATTGCCTGATCCATAATACTTAAAGCATCTCTCATGCCACCTTCTGAAGCTTTAGCAATAAACTCTAATGCATGATCTTCATAATCTAGATGTTGTGCATCAGCGACATATTGCAATCTTTCTACAATTTGGCTTATACTAATCGCTTTAAAATCAAAACGTTGCGCCCTAGAAATAATAGTTGGAGGTATTTTATGTGGTTCGGTAGTTGCCAAGATAAAGATAGCATGAGCTGGTGGTTCTTCTAACGTTTTTAGTAAGGCATTAAATGCACCTGTTGTTAACATATGAACTTCATCAATAATATACACTTTATATTTTGATTCACTCGGAGCATATTTAACTTTATCTCTAATATTTCTAATTTCATCTACACCATTGTTACTTGCAGCATCAATTTCAATAACATCTGAGTTAGTTCCCTGAGTGATACCTGTACAAATCGCACATTCATTACAAGGTTCCCCATCAGTGCTATTCAAACAATTTATCGCTTTAGCAAAAACTTTCGCTATACTTGTTTTCCCAGTTCCTCTCGGTCCACTAAAAATATAGGCATGTGATTGCTTGTTTTTTGATATAGCATTTTTCAATGTTTTTGTAACATGTTCTTGACCAACGACATCATCAAAACTTTGTGGTCTATACATGCGGTATAAAGCTTGATAGTTCAAGTTAGCACCTCCATAAACAATTACTTCTTATTATATCACGTTATAACTTACTTACCTTAAACTAACTGTTGAGGAATTTTAATAACACCATGAGGCGGATTATCTAAATGATCCCATAAAAATTTAACTAATATATTATCATGGTCTTCTGATTGAATGTCGTAGGCTTGCGCATTATCATAACCTAACCTTGAGAAGTATTCTAAGTTATCCCTTACAATAATTGTACTATACTCTTGTGATTTAGCTCGCTCTTCAACTGCACTCATTAAACTACTGCCCAATCCTTGACCACGCAAATCAGGTTTTACTGATAACGACGCGACTGCTAGTGCATAATAAGTTTGTACTTCACTAACAATTTCTACTTCAATTAATAATACGTGACCGACGACTTCATTGTTGTCATTCTTAGCAATAACTTCCAATTCAAAATTATATAAAGGAGATTTTCTTAAATATTTAACCTTTTTCCTTGCCTGCCAACTCGTTTCTGGCGTTTCATTAAAACTTTCTTCAATATTATCTAGCGAATTATCATAGTCAAGTTCAGTTAGTGTACTTAAATATATTTGCATATTTCCTCCGAAAATTACTTTTCTATTATTCATTAATTTATGACTTTTAATATCGTATGATAATTGTATTATATTCAATGCAACTACACTACTATTATTTGTTCAACACTTTTAACTTATAATGAATACATTACCTCAGGATATTTTATTGCTATAAGACTATTCAAATTCTCTTTCACCATACAATTAATATTACTCATTCTGACCGCACAAGCATCCACGCACATATTACTACTGCAAATATAAAAAGCTACTCATCAACATAATAGCAATCAAGTATACAAAATCCTTGTTAACTATTAAAGAGAGTAGCTTTCATTATATGTTGTTATCATACTTTATTTAAATGTTAAATTAAAAATTAAAACCGTGCACCTTTAAATCGAACGTAATTCACAAACGTTACCGAAGTCGTTAGCTAAATCTCGGCAACCCTACGGCACATATGATGATCCACTTAATGCTGCTTCCGTCAGGACCTGACATGGTTCATGGGTTCATATTGCATAGGACCGAAATCTTCAAACACTACGTGCTCCGGGCAGACTTCACAAAAATACGCCCTCAATAAAGGAATTAAGTCTCGCATAAAGCGGATTTCGAGTACAGGGAACCGCTACCTCCCCACCTAGCACGGCAAAATATATCTTACTATATTTATATAGCGAATTGCAAGTATAAAAACTTTAGACCATTAACTTCTTTAACATACAATATTATTTAGTACGCCTTCTAGAAAATTCATTAAATTTATAGTCAGTTGCTATATGTTTAGAAATATTATATTGAAATTGAGTGGTGTCTTCCAAATAAACAATACTTCTCACTGTAGCACAATATGCCGGTTCAATTTGACCAAACAATTTATATTCTTGCTCTAAAAATGGTTCAAAAGTAATAGATTTATTAGAATAACTAATCGCTAAATGTAAGTCATGTTCTAAATAGTGATATATAGAATCTTCTGCAACATCATTTCCAATTGCTTTAACAATACTCTGTAGAAAATAATCTTCATCGACGATTTTAACATGATCATTAATTTTTCGAGTTCGAATAATATGAATAAGTGTTTCATTATCTGATATAGCTAGTTTACGTTGAACTTCTGGCACTTCATAAGCTTTGATAACTTCATTGACTATAATATCTGTTGTATACGTTATACTTAACTCCGTTTGCATTTCTTTAAAACTAACTAACTCAGAAAATGGAAATTCTGTCCTACCTTGATAAATCACTAAAGAACCTTTACCGTGAATTTTTTGGATCATACCATCCAAGACGAGTAGGTCAAGCGCTTTACGCACAGTTTCCCTTGATGATTCGTAAGTTTGCAAAAGATCATTTTCAGAGGGAATTGAACTACCATAACTATATTTCCCATTAATAATATCTGCTTTTAACGTTTCATAAATTTTAATGAATTTCTTTTGTTTCATTATATACAAACTTCCATTTTATTTATTTTCCGATATTGTTTCGATGACAATTGCACCGTAACCACTAATCGAATTCCCTTCTATTATACCTTCCTGGATAATTATATTCCCGTTTAAGTCCACATCTTCTGGAATTATGACATTTTGTGCTGAAAAGTTAGCGATTACAGTCCAACAACGATTGTCAAAAGTACGATCATATATAAATAAATCATTATGCTTCATATGGCGTGGAATGATATTTCCATAAGTAATAATGTCATGTTGATGTCGTAAGTCAATTAACTTTTTATACGTATATAAAATTGAATTTTTATCTTCTATAGCTTGTTCAACATTAATCGAAAGATAATTACGCGCAACGTCAATCCAAGGTTTACCTTCTGTAAAGCCAGCATTGTTCTCTTTAGACCATTGCATTGGTGTACGTGAATTATCACGTGATTTTTGTCCGAGAATGTCCATGATGTCATCCTCGTCATATCCTTGTTGTTTCATATTTTGATATGCATTTAAAGATTCAACATCTCTATATTGGTCAATAGATGTAAAATGAGGATTCGTCATACCAATTTCTTCACCTTGATAAATGTAAGGTGTCCCTTGCAGCATATGTAGCGTTATTGCCAGCATTTTAGCACTTTGCTGTCTCAATTCTTCTGTTGTATCATTGCCAAACCTTGATACAACTCTAGGTTGATCATGATTACACCAGAATATCGCATTCCATCCGCCACCTTGATAAATTCCAGTTTGCCAATCCATCAAAATAGTTTTTAGTTTATGAAAATCTAATTTGGCATTACTCCATTTTTCACCATTGACGTAGTCGACTTTTAAATGATGGAAGTTAAATACGCTATTTAATTCTTGACGCTCTGGATTGGTATATTTAATACAATTATCAATTGTTGTAGCTGACATTTCACCAACCGTCATCATATCAGTATCGCCAAATGTCTGACGATTTAGTTCGTGTAGAAACTCATGGACTCTAGGACCGTCAGTATAAAATTCTTTACCTATTTTAGATGAATCTTTAAATTCTCCTTTAGAAATTAAATTAATAACATCAAAACGAAAACCATCTACACCAAAGTCTATCCAATGATTGACAATATTATACAACGCTTGTCTAACTTCTTTATTTTCCCAATTTAAATCAGCTTGAGTGACATCAAAAAGATGTAAATAATATTCATCCGTAACGGGATCATATTGCCATGCATTACCCCCAAATTTTGATTCCCAGTTAGTTGGTGGACCATCTTGAGATTTACGGAAAAAATAAAAATCTCTATATGGATTATCTTTCGCTTTTTTGGCCTCTTTAAACCAATGGTGTTCAGTAGATGTATGGTTAATAACAATATCTAACATGACTTTTAAATCTCTTTTGTGCGCTTCAGTTACTAGTAACTCAAAGTCTTCCAACGTTCCAAAATCTTCATTTATGTTTAAATAATTACTAATATCATAACCATTATCATTCATTGGAGATTCATATACAGGCGTCAACCATATATAGTCAACACCAAGGAAAGTTATATAATCTAATTTTTCAATAATACCTTTAATATCCCCTATACCACTTCCAGTCGTATCATTAAATGACTTCGGATAAATTTGATATACGACTGATTTTCTCCAATCTTGATTTTTCAACACGATAATACCACCTTTTCTTAATATATAGTTATAAAATAAGGGACGCCCGCATAGTATATGAACGCCCCCTTAAGTTATTTAATTGTGTTAATCTTCAACGATTTCTTTCGCTTGTTGTTTACTAAAATTAGATAAGATAATCGTTAAAATACATGGCACTATCATAGCAATAATTGTTACTACAATATATACTAACCAATATTCTTTTTGGATTGAAATAAATGCTGGTACCCCTCCAACACCTACACTTCCAAGAACTTTATTCATACCAATAATCGCACCTAAGACACAAGAAGTTGAAATAGCTGCAACGAATGGATATTTAAGAGGTAAGTTAACACCAAACATAGCTGGTTCAGTAACACCTAACATACCAGAAATACCAGAAGTTAACGCTAATCCTTCTTCTTTAACCATTTTACGGCGCTTGTAGACATACCAAGCTCCAAATGCCGCTGATCCTTGGCAAATATTAGAAATCGCCACGATTGGCCATAAATATGTTCCACCTAAACTACTTCCCATAAGTTGGAAGTCTACAGCTAAAAACATATGATGTAAGCCTGTAATAACAAGCGGTGCATATAATAAACCATAAAGCGCACCACCTAACCAACCTGCATGTTGGAATACAAAAGTAACCCCTGCTGTAATACCTGTACCAATGATTAAAGCAATTGGTCCAATAACGATAAATGATAAGAATCCTGTTACTAGTAGTGCAACCGGACCAACCACTAACATTTTAATAGAATCATGAACGACTTTATTCAATGCTTTTTCTAATTGAGCTAATACATAAGCCGCGATTAGTACTGGCAATACTTGACCTTGATAATTCAACTGTTTAATTTCTAAACCAAATAAATTCCAAGTTGGTATATGGCCTTTACCAATATCATATTGTGAGACTAATTGAGGATGCATTAAAATCAAGCCTAAGACTAAACCTAGTATAGGACTTCCACCGAATACTCTCATACTACTCCAACCAATTAAAGCTGGTAAGAAGATAAATGCTGTACTAGCAATTACATTAATAATATTTGAAATATCTGCAATTTGCGGGTACATCACAATGAGTTCTTTTGGACCAAATAAGCCTTTCATAGTTAAGATATTGTTAATACCCATTAACAAACCTGCAGTTACAATTGCAGGTAATATCGGTATAAAAATATCACCCAACAATTTAATTAACCTTTGGAGCGGATTACCTTTTTGTGCAGCTGCAGCTTTAGCATCATCTTTCGATGCCTCAGACGTGCCAGTTTCTTCCACAAATTGTTTATATACTTCATCAACCGTACCAGGTCCAATAACAATTTGATATTGATGATCAGCTTTAAACTGTCCTTTTACTAATGGATTATCACTCAAAGCCTCTTTATCTACTTTACTATCATCTTTCAAAACTAAACGTAGCCGTGTTACACAATGCGTTGCTGTTTCAAGGTTCTCTTGGCCTCCAATAGCATCAACAATGGCTTTTACATCTTGTCTTTTTACAGCCATATCCTTCACTCCCTTAATGTCTTAGTGAAAGTATAACTTGTCTAGACAAGTTATGTAAAGGCTTTCAAGATATTTTTTATATCTTATTTTGATATTGTGACAAATTGTCATATTCCACATAGTTATTTAAATAATGCTTTAAGTCAATGAGAATAACTATCTCAACAACTTGGCAACCTTGTCTGGATATAGAATAAAATAAAAAATCCGATATTATTATCAATTTAAAAATTGTAATCTGAAAAATGTATATCCTCTTTTGTTTAATGATCACTAAAACACCATTAACAAATGCTTAAACTCCTAATCATTGCTAGTCAAACATCATCAAAAATTACAAAATAAAAAAGGTAAATACTCAACGTATTGAGCACTTACCTTCATTATATAAAATATCATATATTCAAAATTAATGGCGGAGGAAGAGGGATTCGAACCCCCGCGAGCCGTTAAGCCCCTGTCGGTTTTCAAGACCGATCCCTTCAGCCGGACTTGGGTATTCCTCCTGAACACAAATAATATCATATATTAGCGTTATTTAAATGTCAATATAATTTTCAATCTATTCTTTACTTAATGAAATTAAAAATTAACAAATGACGTTAAATGATTCATACACTACATCAATATGTCATCATCTAGTTCACCATCGACCACTAATTCAAAAAACTTTACTGTAGTTATACAAAGGTTAAACTAACACTTTAGTCGATAAGTATTGATTTACAGCTTTAGCTACACCACGTCCCTCTTTAATAGCCCATACAACAAGACTTTGTCCTCTTCTTGCGTCTCCTGCAGCAAAAATTTTGTCATTATTTGTTTGATAGTCTGTATCATTCGCTACAATTTTATTGTGTTGCGTTTTGATATTAAATGCACGCGGTACCATTGTTTCTGTTCCTTCAAAACCAATCGATAACAATACTAGATCAGCTGGCCAAAATTTCTCTGGTCCTTCTGCCATAACCATACCTTGATCACTTTGTTGTAATATTTGAGTGTAAAGTCCTCTTATATGACCTGTATTATCGATGTCATAACGCATCGTTTGAACACCATAAGCTCTTGGTTCCTTACCAAATTTAGCTTGATATTCTTGATGTGCATAATCCATTTTGAATACCGGCATCGCTAATGGCCATGAATTATTTTCTTTAAACGTAATTGCCTCTGGTAACTTAGTATACTTATTAAATTGAACAATGGATTTACAATTTTCTCTTAATGCTGTAGCAACACAATCAGCTCCAGTATCACCTGCACCAATGATAATTACATTTTTATCTTTAGCTGTAATAGTAATATCTGTGATTTCTCCATTTAACAATTGAGTTTGTTCTGTTAAGTAATCCATCGCAAAATGAATACCCGCTCCCATACGTCCTTCTAACGGTAAATCTCTTCCTTTTTGTGCACCAGTACATAAAATAATGGCATCATATTGTTGCTCAAGCTGATCTTTATCAATATCTACCCCAATTTCTACACCAGTTTCGAAGATGATACCCGCTTCTTCCATCAAACGAATGCGACGACGGACAACTTCTTTATCTAATTTCATATTAGGAATACCATACATAAGTAGCCCTCCCGCTTCTCTTGCACGTTCATAAACGGTAACTCGATATCCTAAATAATTCAATTCTTCAGCTGCGGTCAAACCCGCGGGTCCACTACCAACTATAGCAACTTTTTCATTACGACGAGCCTTAGGATTTTTCGGTTTGACCCAATTGTTAAGGAAGGCTTCATCGATGATTGTACGTTCTATCCCTTTAATCGCTACCGACTCACGATTAATCTTCATTACACAAGCATTTTCACAAGGTGCCGGACATACACGTCCTGTAAAATCAGGAAAATTATTAGTCTCACTTAAACGTTCATAAGCTTGTTTAAAATCTTGTCGATATACTAAATCATTCCATTCAGGAATATAATTACCGATCGGACAACCAATCGTCTCACGTCCGAATAATTGTCCAGTTTGGCAAAATGGTGTACCACAATCCATGCAACGTGCACCTTGAATAGAGGCATCATCTTTTGTAAATCGTTGTTGATAAGCTTGATGATGTGTCAAACGATCGACAAGAGATAATTCTGATAAGTACTGTTTGTTATACTTCATAAACCCTTTAAATTCACCCATATGATTAACCCCCATTCTTTAATACACAATCGCTGGTCGTTGTGTGTGATTAATTACTTTACTATCATCATAAAATGCTGCTAAAGTTGCTTCATCTTCATTACTATTTAATGACTTGTGTAATGCAATCTTTTGCATCATTAATTGATAATCTTTAGGTATTACTTTAACAACATAACGCTCAATGTGATTGAATTTTTTCACTATATCAATTGCTTTAGTACTATTCGTTTGCGCAATATGTTCTTCTAACATACCTTTAATCAATAATTTCTCTTCATTATATTTAATTGTAGTCATTAATAGCGTATCTAATTGATTATCTTTTATAAAAGTTTTTATATCTGAAGGTATAATGTAAGCTACGCCACCACTCATACCTTGACCGAAGTTTTTACCAACATCTCCTAATATTAAGACGTGACCACCAGTCATGTATTCAAGTCCATGATCCCCTATACCTTCAACTACTACATCTGCCCCACTATTTCTAATACAGAATCTTTCTCCAGCTTTACCATTAATAAAGGCTTTACCACCTGAAGCTCCATAAAATGATACATTACCTGCAATAATTTCATTTTGTCTTTCTTCAAACGGTGCTTTAACGATGACTGTTCCACCTGACAACCCTTTACCGACATAATCGTTAGCATCTCCTGTATGATGTACTGTTAAACCTTTCGGTGCATATGCTGCCAAACTTTGTCCTGCATGCCCATTCGTATAAATATTGATGGTATTTTCAGGTAAGCCTTGTTCACCATAACGTTTAGTAATTTCACTACCAGTAATAACACCAACATCTCTTTGTTCATTATTAACAGTAAAAGTTCCAGTATAACGTTGTCCTGCTGCTATATATGGTTTGGTTGTTTCATATAATTGAGTTAAATCAAAACCTATATCTAAATGATGATCTTGCTTAATTACTTTAGTATTTATACCTTCAAAATTTTCAATGAGTCTTTCAACTCGTAATGAAGCTGCCTTACTATGCGGATCAATTGTCGTTGATCTTTGTAATAAATCCGTACGTCCGACTAGTTCCTCAACACTTCTTAATCCTAAAGAAGCTAATATTTCTCTTAATTCTTGTGCTATAAAATGCATAAAATTAACTACGTGATGTGCCTTACCTCTAAATAAAGCACGTAAATCTTTATTTTGTGTTGCAACTCCAACTGGACATGTATCTTTGTGGCAGACACGCATCATAATGCAGCCTAAAACTACAAGTGGTGCCGTTGCAAAACCAAATTCTTCCGCTCCAAGCGCACAAGCGTACGCTACATCTTTACCGGTTAATAATTTACCGTCTGTTTCTAACTTAACGCGACTTCTTAAATCATTAAGTTTTAATGTTTGATGTGTTTCAGCTAATCCGATTTCCCATGGCACACCTGCATGTTGAATGCTCGTTTTTGGTGATGCTCCTGTTCCACCATCATAGCCACTGATAACAATTTTATCAGCAAAGGCTTTTGCTACACCTGACGCAATTGTACCGACACCAGTTTTAGATACTAGTTTCACGGCAATATCAGCGTCTTTATTAGCATTTTTCAAATCGTGAATTAATTGTGCTAAATCTTCAATGGAATAAATATCATGATGAGGCGGTGGCGATATCAAACCAATACCTGGTGTTGATCCTCTCGTTTTAGCAATCCACGGATAAACTTTAGTACCAGGCAATTGACCACCTTCCCCTGGCTTAGCACCTTGAGCTACTTTAATTTGAATTTCTTTGGCGTGTTGTAAGTAATCACTTGTCACACCAAAACGACCTGATGCCACTTGTTTAATCGCACTCACTTTATTACTACCATCTACTTGAACATCATAACGTTTAGGATCTTCTCCGCCCTCACCACTATTACTTTTACCACCAAGTTTATTCATAGCTTGTGCTAATGTTTCATGTGCTTCTGCAGAGATAGAACCATAACTCATCGCCCCCGTGTTAAACCTTTTAACAATGTCACTAACTGGTTCTACTTGATCAATATCGATAGGGCGACACGGTTTAAATTCTAATAAATGTCTAATATGATCTTTACGACTATGATTTACAGCTTGTGAATAATCTTTAAACTTAGCATAATCATTGTCTCTACATGCATGTTGTAATAAAAATATAGTTTGTGGATTAAAAGCATGATGTTGCCCTTGTTGACGCCATTGGAAAGTACTTCCTGATTCTAAAAAGTCTTTACCACTTTGTTGTCGAGCTTTATTTTCTGTATCGATTTGTTCGATAGATAAACCAGATAATTTAGATTGCGTGCCTGTAAAATAGCGATTAATCACATCATCTGATAAACCAATGGCTTCAAATATTTGTGCTCCTTGATAACTTTGTACTGTAGAAATACCCATTTTCGCCATAACTTTAATAACACCTTCAGACAACACATCAGTATATGTCTTAACATTAGCAATAACATCGCCAGGCAATCGTTCTGTCAACGTCATATGTTCAATTGTACGTTGAGCTAAGTATGGAACAACAGCATTAGCGCCGTATCCTAATAAGCAAGCAACATGATGTACTTCTCTAGTTTCACCAGATTTAGCAACTAAGCTGGTATCCATACGTAAATTTTCTTTAATGAGTAGTTGATGAATATGACTAATGGCTAATAACATAGGCATGGCATAAGCTTTTTCATCTACTAATCCGCTATCATCTAGTACTAATATTTGGGCACCCTTAGTCACAGCTTGAATTGCGGATTCACCTAATTGATTTAAAGCTTCTTCCAATGAACCATCATATAACGTTGATAAATAAGTCGTATTAAATGTTTGCTGATCAATACTTTCAATATGATGTTCGTTCAATACTGGGCGTTTCAACTGAATTCTATCTAGCACATGCTCATCTGGATTAATCAAGTTACCTTCTCCACCTAAGTATGACAATTCACTAGTTACTATTTTTTCTCTATACGCATCAATAGGTGGGTTTGTCACTTGTGCAAATAATTGCTTAAAATAATTAAATAGCGATTCCGGTTTATCATTTAATACCGCAATTGGCGCATCATACCCCATCGCCCCAATTGGATCCTTTTTAGATTCTACTAATTCTTGCATATACTTATTAATATCTTCTTTAGTGTATGCAAATTGACGTTGTAATTTAAATAATGTCTCATCTGACCAGTCTGACGCGCGATATTGTATATGTTCAAAGTCAAATTGCTTTTTATACTTTTCAATCCACGTCTGATAAGGTAATTCATTAGCTATACGTGTCTTCAAGTCATTATTTTCAATCACTTTATGCTCATTAAAATCAACTAATAATAACTTTCCTGGGTTCAGTTGACCTTTAAATGCCACATTACTTTCTGGAACATCAACAACGCCTACTTCTGATGAAAAGACAATAAAGTTATCTTTAGTAATCGTATATCGACCAGGTCTAAGACCATTTCTATCTGTTAAGGCACCTATTTTGTCTCCGTTACAAAATGAAATCATCGTTGGACCATCCCACGGTTCCATCAAATAACTATAAAATTCATAAAAGGCACGAACATTGGCATCATTCGACTTATTGTATAGCCATGGTTCTGGAATAAGGAGCATAGCTGCTTTTTCTGGTTCCATAGACAATGATAAAAATTCTAATGCATTATCAACAATGGCAGAGTCACTACCATCTTCATCAACAATATTAAATATTTTATGTTGATCTTTACCAAACACAGTATTAATTAACTTATGCTGACGTGCCCTCATCCAATTGACATTACCTTTAATGGTATTAATCTCCCCATTATGCATTAACAATCTATTTGGATGCGCTCTTTTCCAACTCGGAAACGTATTCGTACTAAAACGTGAATGTACTAATCCCAACTTTGATTGATATAACTCATTAGATAAATCCAGATATAACTTTTTAATTTGGTCTGAGCGTAACCAACCTTTATAAACAATCGTTTTATGAGACAAACTTGTAAAATACAGTTCTAAATCATTTGTCGTCGTATAATACTCTAAATGTTTTCTAGCTAAAAATAATTTTTTTGTTACATCAGTAACATCGCTAATATCTATAAATACTTGTTGAATGACAGGCATTGTCTGTGCTACATGTTCAGCAATAGCTGCTTTATTGACAGGTACATCTCTAAATCCTAATATCTTAAGACCTTCATTTTCAAAATATTGATGAAATATTGCCTCATGAATCGAACCTTTAATGCGTTCTTTAGCAAAAAATAATCCTACTGCATAGTTTCCTTCGCTAGGAATTTTAAATTCTGTAATATGTTGTTCAAAAAATTCGAACGGAATTTCAGTCATAATTCCTGCACCATCACCAGTCATTCCATCTGCTCCAACCCCACCCCTGTGGTCTAAGCGTCGTAACATTTCAAGCGATTTATCAATAATGTCATGAGACCTTTTATTATCCATATTCGCATAAAAACCAATACCACAGGCATCATGTTCCTCACGATAATCATATAAACCTTTAATTAACTTGTCATTGTGCATGATGCGCACTCCCCTTTTTTAGAATATTCTGATATTAGTTATTAATGATAATTACTATAATCTAAAAAATTGATCTGTTCAATATATAAAATAGAAGATATCGTTCTAAAAAATAGATTAATCGAAGGTGAGATTGGTATAATATTGTGTAAACATACTATTGTAATGGAGGTATTTATGGAAATTAAACAATTGCGCTATTTTGTTGAAGTAGCTAAGCGAGAACATATTTCTGAAACTGCATTAGAATTGAATATTGCACAATCTGCCATTAGCAGACAAATCACTTTACTCGAACAAGAATTGAATGTCCCTTTATTTCAAAAGCAAGGACGAAATATCTCACTGACATCTGAAGGGAAATTATTATTTAATGAGGCATTAACGATATTAGATCATCTAGATACGACAATAGAACAGTTTCAAAATCACGGTTTAAGTAAACATAAAAGTATTTATATTGGCTATGAAGAGAGTGATGTATCAATGATGTTACTGCCTCTTATACAATCGTTTCATCTACAAAATGATACACATATCATACCCAATTTAATGACACAAAATACTATTATTGATCAAGTATTAAATGGCAATATTGATATAGGTTTTACTGAATTGAACTATGATATTAAAAAACACAAATCCATATATGTGTTACCTTTATTCGAAGAACATTTTCACTTATATGCACCATCAGATGATCCAATCACATTATCAACTCAACCGCCATTAATACAGTTCGAAAATAGTCGCATGTATACGTTATATTCAATTGCACCATCAGTAAAAAAGCAATTACAATCATTTACTAAAACAGATATTTACACAATTAGTAATAAACAGTTAGCTCAATATATCTTAAAACAAAAAGACGGCTATATCATTTGTCCTAAACAAATTTCATTGCCTAATTCTCAAGATTGGGTGGATATTACATTAGAACATACTGAATTAAAAAGAACAATCTGCGCTATCACCAAAGAACCTTATGTTAAAAGTGATATAGGCATCTTATTAACTTTAATTAAACAACTGATGACTAAAACATCAACTTTTTATTAATTATCATATTTGAATAGTTATAGTAATATTTTTGAATTACAGCGTTCAAGGGCGTATAATCAGCATATTACTGAAAGAAGGTTCTCTAACAAATTGGACTGATACAAAATTAATTTTTCAAGCCTCGCTATGCCCAACTTGCATTTCTGTAGAAACTGTGAAATAGTTTCTCTGTGTTGGGTCCCTTCCTAGGGTGCTGTCTCAGCCTACCCCAACTTGCATTTCTGTAGAAACTGTGAAACAGTTTCTCTGTGTTGGGTCCCTACCTCAGGAGTCTCGGCTTTAAAATGATTTTTATTTTAAATTATTCATTTTTTTATTTATCAGTTCTAAAAAATAGAGAACCTGAAAGAATTGAGGTTTTGTTATTGCAACAACGACATTTTTTTACGAAGCCTTTTAATATTATTATTGTCATTTTTTGTATTATTTACGTTTGCAGCATTATTTTCACTTTATTTAACACTTCTTTGTATCATCAACCTATAGGAAAAGTAACACAAGTGGAACATCTGTCAACAACATCAACAACAGATGACCAACATAATCATGACACTAAATACAAAACTAAATTGACATTAAACGTATTAAATGGCCATTTTAAAGGACAAACAACTAATATAGAACATGATTACGTCAAATCTCAAGCAGATTCTGAAGCCTTTAATAAAGGAGATAAAGTATTACTGCATATTTCTGATAAATTGACCGATGCCGATATTATTGAAAAGAAACGAGATACATTAACTGTAACAATAACAGGTTTATTTTTATTAACTGTTTTAATAGTAGGACGTAAAGTAGGATTACAATCTATCTTATCGTTAATGATTAATACAATTGCTGTACTAACAGCTATTTATATACATATCACATTTAGTAATACGAATTTATTCTTGTTAATGACAATGGCAATGGTTTGTTCAACAGTTATCACCTTATTGCTTGTCACTGGTTGGCATGCACGTACTGTCATTACAATTATCAGCACAATTGCAGGTACAATGTTAGCGATTGGGCTCACTGAATTAGTGATTGCGCTCACTGGTGGTCAAGGTATTAAATATGAAACAATGAATTTTTTATCTTTACCTCCTAAAGATATCTTTTTAGCTTCAGTGCTAATAGGTTCTCTTGGTGCTATCATGGATGTTGCCATCACGATTGCAAGCGGTATGCACGAAATTTTACAACGTACCCCCAATATTTCAAAAACACGTTGGGCTTTAGCAGGTAGACATATCGGGCAAGACATCATGGGTACAATGACTAATATTTTATTATTTTCATATTTATCAGGATCATTACCTATGTTTTTGATTTACCTAAAAAATGCTAATACCCTTACTTATACCATTTCAATGAATTGGTCTTTAGAAATCGTTCGAGCATTGACGGGTGGTATTGGAATCGTCTTAACTATTCCAATCACTATTGTATTAATGGAACTTGGAGAAACTTTAAGGAGGGCTAGACTATGAATGCAGTCGTCATTTTAGGTGCCTTACTCTTAATATTAATGATTATTTTTGGCGGTAAAAAAGGGTTAGTATCATATTTAACTTTATTTTTAAACTTTGCCATTTTAGTGATTAGTATCATTTTCATTATTTTTGGTATGCCTATATATATTGTCACTTTTATATTTTGTATCGTTATTGCTGCTTGCAACTTATTTGTATTAAATAGTTATAATATCAAGACACAAGCAGCTTTCATCGCTACTATTATTACCACAGCTTTATTAATTACTGTTATCTACCTTGCAGTATACTTTGGACATTTACAAGGCTTTGCCACGGAGCAACAAGATGAAACCTATATTTACTCAATGAACATTGGTATTAATATGGTGCAATTTATGGTATTTACTATTATTCTTGCTGTCATTGCAGCAGTGATTGATTTGGCAATTACGATTAGTTCTCCAATATATGAGTTATATCAAGTTAATCCGAAACTCAGTCAATATGAGCTATTTCAGTCTGGTATGCGTGTTGGTAGAGAAATTTTAGCTACTTCAGCTAACACCATATATCTCGCCTTTTTCGGAGGTCAATTAACACTGTTTTTCTGGTTTTTTAAATTAAACTATTCATTTGGACATATCATTAACTCGAAAATATTTGCACAAGAGTTCATATCTATTTTATTAGGTGGAATAGCGGTTGCCATGAGTATCCCTATTACTGCATGGATGACGTCGTTATTAATTAAAAAACGACAACATACACGCTTAAAAAATGATACTGTTCATATGAAATAACTTACGAGCAATAGATTAACCACTATCGTTTTAGAATAATAGTGTAGTCATTTTTATCGCGCACACAGTGTCTATTCTTTATTAATCAAGCACTTTTAGTACAATCAACTAATCTAGATATATGCAACTAACGATAATAGTGGTTTCTAACGTTGATAAATCATAAAATATACATCAAAATTTGTTAATAACATCAGCTATGATACTTTACGTAAAAAAAAACCAATCAAAATTACAGTCGCACTATGTTAAAACGGTATAAACATGCCGTCCTCTTAATCAATAACATAGTCATTGGTAAATTTGATTGGTTTTTAATTTATGTTTTAATCTTTAATGACATGATATAAACAGGTCTTCCAACTAAAGAACTATCACCTTGATAACTGTAGCCTTGTTGTTTATATAAATTGAGTGCCTTAGGGTTATCCGTATTAACCGTCAAAACGATTTCATTTATATCGGTAAACTGCTGTGTTATAAATGATGGCAACTTAGACATCACTTGCTTAGCAATACCTTCTTTACGATAACGAGCGTCTACACTGAATGATCTAAAAAAATAGCTTTAGTATTATCGCTAAAAGGTGCAACGCCATTTTCTATATGTAACGTGAAAAATGCTACACATTCATTATTTCTCCACACCATTATAGGATATCTATGATAATCTTCTAAAGCTGCAACAATATTGTCATATGGTGTTTTAACAAATTTGTTATCCATCTCCAATAGTTGAAATCGTTTTACAACTTGTAAATCATTTTGCTGATAATGTGCTAATGTTATGTCTTGTAACGTCATATTAGTTAATTCCTTGTGCAATCCATTGTTGAACTGCTGGTGCAATAAGTTCACTATTTTGTTTATCAATCCATTTGATATCCGTAATTTCATTATTAATAGCAATGTCATCCCAATCAATGTCAATTAATGCTCTAAAGCCATTTAATTCCGTAAGTGTATTAGGCTGCGGATATGCTGGTCCCACAACAGTACCTATAAACTCTAAATCTTCTTGTCGTAATGTTAAATTTAATTCTTCATCTAATTCTCTGATTAGCGCTTCAACTAATCCTTCCCCTGCTTCAATTTTACCACCTGGGAAATAATATTTAGCTCCATGTCTGACTTGAACCAATAATATCTGGTCTTTAGTCTCTGCGACTAAACAAACACATTTAATCATTCAACTCACCTCTATGTTTATCTTTTATATGATTCGTTAATATATGTATTATGGTATCATAGAGACAAAGTTACTGAGTAATAGATAAACTTAGTAATTACTATATACAACATAGACTTCAACAACATATAAAAAAATTAATGGGGGAATTATTGTATGTCTAAAAAATCTCAACCAGAACGTTTATCTCGTCTCTTCAATTTAGCTGGTTTTATCGTTGATGGATATAACGGTATGAAATATGACGCTAAAAATAAAAAATTAGTATATTTGTCACTTGGCTTAGGTGCTATTGGGACACTACTTGATTTCTATATCTCATTTAAATCTCCACGCAAAGTTAAAAAATTCGGTGCTGTTATATCATTACTAGGTAATGGTGCTCGATTATTTACAAGTTTACGTAAAGTTAAAAATGAATATTAAAATGGTTTTCTCTCAAATTGGACTGATACATAATTATTTACTCTTTATTTATCAGTCCTAAAAATGAGAGAACCATTAAATTTATAAGTTCTAACGATAAAAAAGTCTCTTCTAATGTATAAGTTATCTACATTAGAAAAGACTTTTTATTTTGTCAGCTATACCTCAAAGATAATTAATGAATATATTTATAATTGTTAACTTGGTATGCGGGAATTGTTCTATATGTCACAATTCCTGGTGCTGCTGAATAGTTCATTTCTGACACTAAAATACTACCATCAGAATTGACACGTTCAACAAACATAACATGACCATAATATCCTGCATCTGTTTGTGCAATTGATCCAACTGTTGCACGTCCATCAATAGTATAACCATCTGCTGCTGCTGCGTTATCCCAGTTATTAGCATTCCACCAATATGTACTAATTCCTTTACCAATTTGAGCACGACGATTAAACACATGATATGTACATTGACCCCATGTATATAAGTTTTGGTGATTAAATGATGGTGATTGATAGTTTCCACCATTTGATGCATTATTTCCAGTATTAGCAGTTGATGGACTAGCCGTACCACTTACTTTCAATTTTTGTCCTGGATAAATAAAGAAGTTATTTAAACCATTTAAACTCATTATCTTTTGGTATGTTGTACCATATTTTGAAGCAATCAATGATAATGAATCGCCTGCTTGTACTGTATATACTGAACTGCCTGCAGATGCTGCATTTCCTGTATTAGTAGTATTACTTGCTACACCGCTGACTTTTAATTTTTGTCCTGGATAAATAAAGAAGTTATTTAAACCATTTAAACTCATTATCTTTTGGTATGTTGTACCATATTTTGAAGCAATCAATGATAATGAATCACCTGCTTGTACTGTATATACTGAACCGCTTGCAGATGCTGCATTTCCTGTATTAGTAGTATTACTTGCTACACCGCTGACTTTTAATTTTTGTCCTGGATAAATAAAGAAGTTATTTAAACCATTTAAACTCATTATCTTTTGGTATGTTGTACCATATTTTGAAGCAATCAATGATAATGAATCACCTGCTTGTACTGTATATACTGAACTTGAATTAGAGCCATTTGATGATGTTGTCGTATTTGAAACACCTGTTGATCCAGATACCTTTAGTACTTGGTTAGGGAAGATAAGATTTGAAGTTAAACCATTTAAAGACTTTAACTTCGCAATCGAAATGCCATATTTATTAGAAATCGACCATACCGATTCACCACTTTTAACCGTATGTGTAGATGCTGCTTCTGCTTGCGTTGAAGCTATAGCTCCTATTGCACTTGTCCCAATAATAGCTGCAATTACTTTTTTCTGCACTTGAAATATCCTCCTCTTACTTAACTTACTGCTCTTTAAAATTTTTATACGTTTTTTATAATACTTCATCATTATACGCTTTTATTATGTATAGCACGTTGATTTTTGATGACATTAAGATTACAAATTAATAATCTATTTTGAAATGTCTTTATAAATACTTCTTTAAATTAATATAAATAATTAAATTTTACAATAACTAAATTATTACAATTTCATAAAATTTACACTTAATATGTTACATACCTTTTTATATAACTATTAAACTTGTAACAAGCAATAAACATCCAACAAGGTTATTAATGTTGCAATTTCTACCTTGTTGGATGTCAGTAATATAGTTATGTGATTTATTTTATATTGTTATTTAGCTAAATCTTTTTCTATAGCTTTAATTTCTTTAGCTGATAAGTTTACAGGTTTTTCTCCATCTTTAACATCTTGTTTTAATGCTTCTTGCGCTTCTTTAGAATGATACAAGTCAACAATTTTTTTGTATGTCTTATTATCCATATTTTTAGAGTTAACTGCTACAATATTAATGTATGGTTTAACAGCGTCTGAATTGGCATTTTCTAAATAAATCGGATCTTTTTTAGGATCTTTACCTGCTTTTGTAGCAACACCATTATTAATGACAGCAATATCTACATCTGATAGTGCACGTGCAGTTTGTTGTGCATCTACTGCTTTAATTTTTAAATGTTTAGGATTTGACGTAATATCTTTCGTTGTTCCTGATAAACCAAAGTCTTTTTTCAACTTAATTAATCCTGCTGATTCTAATAATTTTAATGCTCTCGCTTGGTTAGAAACATCATTAGGTACAACTACACTAGCGCCATCTTTAACATCTTTAATGTTTTTAATTTTATCTGAATATATACCTAATGGTGCCAATACTGTCGTACTTAGTGCTGATATTTCTGTACCTTTATGCGCTTTCTTATATTGATCTAAAAATGCAAAATGTTGGAAAGCATTCATATCTATATCGCCATCATTTAAAGCTTTATTCGGTAAATTATAATCAGAAAAATGCTTAATTTCTACATCTATATCATCTTTTTTAGCTAATTCTTTAACTTTCTCCCAAGCTTTTGTATCATTTGAAGCAACACCAATCGTTACCTTTTTATCATTATTACCTCCACATGCTGCTAATACTAATACTGCTAAAATGATAATTCCTAGTAATTTTTTCATATATTCTTCTCCTTTAAAGTGTATATTTTAATTAATGTCTTCTAACTAACCTTGCTAATATATTGCCTAATGTTTGAATCAGTTGAACTATAATAATTAGCACCACTACAGTAATAACTATCACAATCGTGTCAAAGCGTTGATAACCATATACGAGTGCTAAGTCACCGATACCGCCACCACCAACAGCTCCTGCCATAGCAGTACTACCAATCAATCCAATAATCGCTGTTGTTAAAGCTAAGATTAACGAACCCAGTGCTTCTGGTAATAAAAAATATCTAATAATCTGAAATGGTGATGCCCCCATTGCTTTGGCCGCTTCAATAATCCCTTCATCAACCTCTAATAATGAGTTTTCTACTAATCTTGCTATATATGGTGCAACATATACCGTCAATGGCACAATTGCTGCTGTTGTTCCTATTGAAGTACCAACAAGTAACTTGGTAAAAGGAACGATAGCTATAAGTAAAATTATGAAAGGTACTGACCTTAATATATTAATAATAGGATTGAGCAGCTGATGAATCACTTGATTCTCCCAAACACCATTCTTTCTAGTTACTACTAATAAAATACCTAACGGAATACCAATTAACGCACCAATCACTAGAGCTACAGGTACCATATATAATGTTTCATACAGTGCCTGCATTAATTGTGATGAATCTAAACTTGAACCAAACATTATTGCACCTCCTCATATTGAATATGTTGATTGTCAAAATATGTAATAACATCATCTTTTCTAAATTGCTGAGTATGAGTTAAGCGTAACCACATATAACAAACTATCTCACCTTGAATTTCAGACATCGAAGAGAACATAATATTAACTTTGACATGATAGTTTTCAATTAAGTCGTTAATAATCGGTAGTTCCATTTGTGTTGAATCAATAAATAATTTGAAATCACTGTAAGATTCAGTTTGCTTTGTGTTCCATTGCTCAAGTAATGATGGCGTTGGTTCTGTTTGAATCACCGTTGAGACAAAATTCTTAGCTGTTACCGTTGTAGGATGACTAAAAACATCTTTGACACTTCCTATCTCTACAACTTCTCCTTTTTCCATTACCGCAACACGATTACAAATCTGCTTAATCACACTCATTTCATGTGTAATCATCATAATTGTGACACCAAATTTACGATTAACTTTTTTCAACAATTCTAAAATTGATGCTGTAGTAGCTGGGTCTAACGCGCTAGTAGCTTCGTCACATAATAAAATTTTGGGATTCGTGACTAACGCTCTTGCTATGGCTACACGTTGCTTCTGACCACCAGATAATTCATCCGGATAATGATCTTTCTTGTCAGTCAAGCCAACAAAGTCTAAAATTTCCATCACTTTTTGTGTTATTTCTAATTTATTAACTTTACTTAAAATGAGTGGCATAGCTACATTTTTAAATACAGTTGCTGAATGTAATAAATTAAAATGCTGGAAAATCATACCAATATCTTTTTTCACTTGTCTTAATGCTTTGTCTGAATATTGATTAATATCATGTCCATCTACCATGACTTGTCCAGTCGAAACTGACTCTAGATGATTAACAAGTCTCACTAATGTACTTTTTCCTGCACCACTATATCCAATCACACCAAAGATATCATGATGATTAACAGTAAAGTTGACATCATTTAAAGCCTGTATCGTTCTACTTTTCTTACGATATGTTTTATTCACATGCTGAAACTGAATCATCGATTGTCCCCCTTCAGTAATCCCTACAAAAATGATAAGAATAACAGAATTATATGTGACTAAAATGTAAACGTCAATACAATTATCAAAATTTTCTAAAAACAAAGGCAAAAATAAATATGTTTATTCATTTTAAGTTTTTACACAATATTAATAATATTTTTAATATTTAGTATACCGATATTAATTGTTTTAGATTATAATAATAGTATTAATTTTTAAGGAGAAATGTTATGTCTGAAATTAACCAAAACAATACATATGTTAAACAAACAAGTCGCGTTGCCGAAATGGTACTAGGTATTATGGGAAGTATCTTTGGAATGCTTGGAGGCATTTTCGCTATGTTTTTTGGCAGTCTTGCTAGCTCTCTTGAAGCTGAAGGCGGAAATAGTGTTATAGGCCTAGGCGTGGCAGTTATTATAGTCTGTGTCATTACATTAATTTTAAGCTGTATTATCAATAAAAAACGTGTCTTAATGGGTACTTTATTAATTATTGGTGGTGTATTAAATATTGTTTTCATCAGCTTATTTGGTGTATTATCTGGCTTATTAATTATCGTGGCTGGTATTTTAGCTTTAATTCGTAAATAACATAATAAAAGCATTAGACATTGTTGAAATCAAACACATTTCTTCAATGACTAATGCTTTTATTTTAGATCCAAGTGAAAAAGCTAGAAAAAATTAATTCTATACTTAGTATGATGCATTTAACAGTACTTTTCTGGATGATAACATGTCGATAAATCAATGTTTTATCATCCTAGTCAGCTTTGCTGAAGTGAGTCGGGCTCGTCTTCAAAAATCCACATGCGGCTTATATATTAATGAACAAGATGGACTTCTACGAAATAAACCTTAAAAAATTGATTTATATTCCACTACTATACATTTTCAATATGTGATAACTTATTTTAAGGTATCTAATGCTGATTTTAAATCTTGAACTAAATCTTCAGTATCTTCTATACCTACTGAAATTCTGACTAATCCATCAGTAATACCTTCTTTAGCTCTGATATCTGCTGGAATTGATGCATGTGTCATTAATGCTGGTACTGAAATTAAACTTTCTACAGCGCCTAAACTTTCAGCTAACGTATAATATTCAGTTTCTCTAATGACTTGTTTGGCACTATCAGTATCTTTAACTTCAAAAGCAATAACGCCAGTATGCCCATCAGCTTGAGCAACATGAACATCATGATTCAAATGACTTTCAATACTTGGATGGAATACTTGTTGAACTGCTGGGTGTGCTTGTAGCATTGCAATAATGTCTGATACACTGCGATTAATTTGTTCCATACGTAAGCCTAATGTTTTCAGACCTCTAATTAAAAAGTAGCTATCTTGAGGCCCAAGAATTCCGCCTGTTGAGTTTGAAATAAAAGCTAATCTTTCAGCTAAATCATCATCAGATGTAGCAACTAGTCCTGCAACTAAATCACTGTGACCACCTAAATATTTTGTTGCTGAATGTAATACAATATCAATACCTAAATCTAAAGGATTTTGATAATAAGGTGTCATAAATGTATTATCAACAACAGAAATTAAATGATGTTGTTTAGCAATTTCAGCAGATTTTTTAATATCTGTAACACGTAATAATGGATTTGAAGGCGTTTCAATAAATAACATTTTAGTATTTTCTTTAATAGCTTGTTCAATATTATCCGTATTTGTTGTATCTACAAATTCTACCTCAATACCAAAACGTGTAAATACTTTAGTTAGTGCGCGGTATGTACCACCATAAACATCAGAATTTAAGATAACATGATCACCTTTATCTAGTAACATCACTACCGCACTAATTGCTGCGACACCTGAACTAAATGCGAAACCAAATTTACCATTTTCTAATGCTGCAATCACACTTTCTACAGAACTTCTTGTCGGATTAGCTGTTCGTGAATATTCATAACCTTGGCGTAAATCACCAATGTCATCTTGTAAATACGTACTTGTTTGATAAATAGGTGTCGTCACCGCTCCTGTAAAGTCGTCTGTTGTATGTCCACCATGAATCATTTTAGTTTTCTTTTTCATTATTATTTCGTCTCCTTATAATTAAATATCTGTTTTGACATGTATCTATCACTACCATCTGGAAATATGACAACGATTGTACCATGTGTCATATTCTCTTTTAACTCTAATGCACCTTGCAATGCTGCTCCAGAAGAGCTGCCGACTAACAAACCTTCTTTCATCGCTAATAATTTAACATTGTTAAAGGCATCTTTATCCTTAATAGTAAAAATACCATCAACCAATTGTCGTTTTAAAAATTGTGGCCATTTTTCAGAACCAATGCCTTCAGTGGCATGTGAATGTTTCGCTCCTCCATTTAAAATAGAGCCTTCTGGTTCCACTGCATAACATTGAACATCATAAGATTTCAAATACTGTGCCAAACCAGTAAAAGTCCCACCTGACCCAATTCCTGCAACGCAATAATCCATTTGAGGTACGGCATTAATTAATTGAGGTGCTAATGTATCATGATATGTTTGTGGATTACGTGCTGTTTCAAATTGGTTCATATAACATGCATCATATTGTTGCGCGTAAGCTTTAGCTTGTTGTTGTGCCCCAATCATTCCTTCATGCTGTGGTGTGCGACAAACATCCGCACCTAATGCTGTCATAATACTGATTTTTTCTTCTGAAAAGCCATATGGTGCAAATATTTTACATTGTAAACCGAAACGATTAGCAGCCATTGCCAGTCCTATACCAGTATTTCCTGCAGTAGCTTCTACAATCGTATCACCTTGTTGTATTTCTCCAGCTTCTAAAGCTGTCTCAACTAAGTACTTACCTAGGCGATCTTTAATACTACCACCAGGATTAAATTGTTCAAGTTTAGCGTAAATCTTGACGTTTTCATCACTAAAATACTCCAATAATACTAATGGCGTTTGCCCAATCAAGTCATATGCAATCATAGTTGATGTACACTGTTGACGAAGTTTAAATACAAATCGTTAACAGTATTAGACCTACTTTCTATTAAAATTCTAATTCTTACTTTTCAGATAAGAATTATAAATGATATTGCGCAATTTTGCAATTATCTAAATTTCTAAAATGATGTTCAATCTTATTTTCTGTATACAACGTTATAGCATGTTATGATATGGGTAATGATTGGTAATAGTGACATACTTATTTATCATTGTATGTTCTTAAGTGTTATAACATATCGTACGAGTGTAGCAAAATATCATTCTCTATAACGATTCATATTTAAATCATTGGAGGTTAATCATGGCACAAAAAGATTTGTCTTTGTCAGTATTTACAAATGACTCATATAAAAGACTTAAACATCATGCTACGAATTTTAGAAATTCCATGTATGACGACTTAGAAGTTATCAAAAGTAGCTTTAAAAATTGTAATTTTAACGAAGGTGTCTTTAAAAATATTAAACAAGTCACTCAAAATAAATTCAGTAGTTGTGATTGTGATGATACTATTTTTGATAATGTCACTTTCGATAATAATATGTTCAAACATATTAATTTTCAAAATACAACATTCGATGACTGTACCATGACTGATGATACCTTGACCAAAGTCAATTTCAATGGAACGGTAATCAGGCATTTAAACATCACAAATGTTACATTTAAAAATGTTCTATTCAATAACGTCGATATTACAAATACGTTATTTGACAATGTTACATTTAAAAATTGCACATTCAGCAATGTCACAATTAATCAGTCAATCTTGTCAGATAAACTAGTTAAAGCACTAACTAAACAAGGTGTGCTTATTACTAATACAGCAAATCAATAAATCATATCAAAAAAAGCATTTGATACAACTGTTCGTTGGTGTCCATCACGACCACCATACACTAACAAACTGTATCAAATGCTTTTTATTAATTAAGGTTCTCTCCTAAATTGGACTGATACATAATTATTTTTTTAGCCTCGCTATGCCCAACCTGCATTGCATGAAAAAACTGGATAACCAGTTTTTTTGTGTTGGGTCCCTTCCTAGGGTGCTGTCTCAGCCTGTAGTCTTCGACTAGCACTGCTACCCAACTTGCATTTCTTGTAGAAACTGTTTCACAGTTTCTCTGTGTTGGGTCCCTACCTCAGGAGTCTCGGCTTGAAAATAATTTATATTTTAAATTATTCACTTTTTATTTATCAGTCCTGAAAAATAGAGAACCTTAATTAAATAATTGTAAGATAAATACCAATACGATGACAACTGGCATAACAAATTTTATTAAATAGTACCATAATGAGAATAATTTAAACCGGTCTTTGCCAAAACTTTGTTGCAACGCATTTTTATTTAGTAATTGCCCAACAACAAGTGTCGTTCCTAATGCACCTAGTGGCATAAGTATATTCGATACTACAAAATCCATATTATCAAAAATGGTACCTGCACCAAATTTGAAATCTTTCAATATGCCGAATGATAATGTGGCTGGCACACTGATGATGAACACTAAAACACTAGCTATTAATGCTACTTTTCGACGTTTTGAATTATCATTTTTAGTAAAGTTAGAGACGTTCAATTCTAATAATGAAATTGAAGATGTTAAAGCAGCAAATAAGAATAATACTAAAAAGATTAAATAAAATAATGAACCCATATGCATTTGACTAAATACTAATGGTAGAACTTTGAAGAGCAAACCAGGTCCTTCTTGTGGTTGATAACCAAATGTGTTTAATGCTGGGAAAATTGCTAATCCTGCTAATACAGAAACTAATATATTCATTAACACAATGGCAATCGCAGATGATTTAATTGTCATTTCTTTAGAGGCATAACTAGCATAAGTAATCATCCCCGTTGTACCTAATGATAAAGTGAAAAATGATTGTCCTAAAGCAAATAAAATACCTTCACCACTAATATCTTCGACGCGTGGCTGTAATAAAAATTTCAAACCATTTATAGCACCATCTAAAGTCAAAGATTTAGTTACAATAATGATGAGGAAAATAAATAACAATGGCATCATCACTTTAGATGCTTTCTCTAATCCTTTTTCAACACCTAACATAACAATAATCATCGTCAATAAAATAAAAACACTTTGTCCTATAACTGTTAACCACGGATTTGTAATAATAGCTTCAAAACGAATATCTTGAAGGTGCATCGTACTATTTAACTGTGCAATTTGGCCAAGCACATAAGCAATATATATAACGATCCAACCACCTATCACACTATAAAATCCAAATAAAATAAAGACAGCTAAATTACCATTCCAACCAATAATATTTAGCCATTTCTTACCTGTAAGCTTACTATATATTTGTGTTGTATACGTTCTACCCATTTTACCAACAGTGAATTCCATAATTAATAATGGTAGTCCTACAAATATTGTAAAGATTAAGAACATAGCTAAAAATGCACCACCACCATATATACCTGCCATATATGGAAATTTCCACATTGCTCCAAGTCCTATTGCTGATCCAGCACTAGCTAAAATAAAGCCAGTTGATGATTTCCATTGTGATTGCTTACCCAATATTCACATCTCCTTTAAGGCGTTAAAGCGTCTACGTGTTTAAGTAATACTCTATCACTTATGCAAATAACATGCAATACTACATTCAAAACGCTTTATTAATATGAATTATTGTCACATATCCTTATGTCAAACTTAGGATGATTAACTCCGTATATTTATCAAATGATACCTTCAATAGTTGTTACTTTAGTGAGCAGTAGTTCTAGTTAAAACAGGATGTTGATTTAAAGCATATGACAAAACCATTCATTGTGCACTTTCAATTTTAATATCATCATTTTTGATGCTGTCGAAAAAAATTAAATTTCGACATAAAAATAGAGAGCAAGATGAGCAATTAAATCAAAAAATTATCGCTATCCTACTCTCTTGACTTTATTTAGTTAAGCGTTTTGTTAAAAATTGAATAACACTCGCTTCTAAAATATCTCTACCTTCACCATGTGTCATCAAATGATTGGAATCTGGCAAGCCTGTTAACAACTTATCTGTTGAACTTAAATGATGATAAATATATTCAGCACTATCTTTGTATGACAATGCATCTTTACCACCATAAAGAATATGAGCTGCACAATATATGTCATCTAAATGACTCATAATCCTATCAATAAATTGTTGGAATTTGAGTAACTCTTGTTCATAATTTGTGATTGATGATAATTGTTGTTTGATTTCAACCTCATCAACACCTAAAATTTGTCCCATTCTATTACAATAATTGAATAAATGTTGTACCAAACCTTCGTTACTCTTTTCTTTAGGTGCTGACATGACGACGATGTTTGCTAACTCATACGTTTCAGCTAATTTTAATGTCATCAAACCACCGAGAGATACACCTATCGCACTAATAGATTGATAACCTTGCTGTCTCAAAAAATGATATGCACGTTCAACTTCGTGCCACCAATCATCAATACCATAGGACATAAAAGATGGTAACTGTAGACCATGTCCTGGATAATTCGGTAAATAGCAGCTATAGCCTAGTTTATTCAATTCAGTTGCTAAATGTTTAACATCCCTATTCGTTCCAGTAAATGAATGAAGCAGTAATATTGCATAATCATTATTTCCAGACAGATATACAGGATTGGGCGTTTTAATTTTCATGTCATATCTCCTTGATAAAAGTTCTACATTATAAATGTTTACGACGATGGTAAATGAAATAAGGGTATACAGCTAAGAATAAGGCAACCCACAATACGGCCAATGATGATCCCGCTAAGACATCTGTAACATAATGTGCATGAAAATAAACACGACAAAATAGTATACTTAGCCAAATCAAGCCCATGATGATACCACTCAAGACTTTGGTAGATAATTTTGTTGCAAGTGAAATAATAACGACCATTAAACTTAAATATAATAATGTACTGGCATTAGAATGACCACTTGGAAATGAAAAACCAGTATCGACAGATAAATGATTATAAGGTCTCACACGTTCAACAGTATCCTTAATCAATTTGTTAATGATGACACCAGACACTAACACAGACATAAACCAAAAAGCTAAATGTCGTTGTTTAATGAAGAGTACAATGGTAACGATGATAGCCACTATGATGACGCCTTTAACATCACCTAGTTCTGCACAAAAGGTCATATAGTAATTAAAGATATTTCCTACAAATCGTCTTTGCGGCTCACCTAAATGTTCTGTCATCCAAGTCAGTGATCCCATATCGATACTTTTAAAAAATGTTTGTTTTGTTACAACACTATAAAATACACCAACAAAGCCAGCCAACGCTATTAAAAATAGTGGTACGGTTACTTTTGGTGACGTTAATCTTGAATCAATCATATAGTTCTCCTTTATTATATAGTTTATAATTTAATTTTTTCTTATCTTCTCTATAGTCATTATCACTATATAACTATCATTTAAAAAGCTCAATGATTTGTCTAAATTACAAAATAAAAAACTTAAATTTATAATTATAATGCATAATGCAAATAAAAACATGTATAATTGACTACAACAATTATTAAATCACGAAAAATTCCAATACTTTAAATTAATTTAGAAAGGGGTAGCGCTTATCAATAAGATTATTTTAGTTTATTTAGCCTTAATTATCACACTCATAAGATTCTTTACCCCCATTCACCCATCATTTGAACACTTGATTTATTGGATATTCGTACTGTATTGTATTCCAATCATTTTGTGCATTATCGGATTTAAAGCAGAAAAATTAATTGCCATAATGGTTATCATACCCAATTTTCTAGGGATTAGTTATCGTTTATATGCTTATATTGTTAATGTCTTATTATTGTAAGATCAAAACGATGCCTCAGAACACTAAAAAACCGTATATGCTTCAGTTTGTACTAAGATCATCACATCACAAACAATGTCAAATGAGCTTAAAACGCAACATACATTAAATAAGGCTGAAACAATTCAAATGTCCCAGCCTCAAATGATCCTATTGCTATTTATGACTTAATTTTTCAAGATTATCTTCAAGCTTAAAAACAATAATACGTTCTCCTGTTTCAGTACTCAAATCACTATGCAAACTGATCACTTTAACTCCTGTAATATTTACAATAATTTGTTTTAAATCCTGTTCACCAGATTCCACTAACTCTGAACGCGTTCGTTTAATATTAAGCAAACCTTCATTTGTTTCACATACTCGATATTCAGCTGGTGTCAGTATACCTTGTAAACTAATAATCACCATATCTCTTAAAATATCTGATTTAACCGATAGTGATCCTCTACCAAGAAAATCTTTTTCCCACTGTGTAATTGATTTACTAATTTGGGCTTCTAATTCACCTTTAGTCATCTTCATTCATCTTACTCCAATAAACTTTAAATTAATTACTTTGTCGCTAGTTATTTAACGTATATATTATATAGTCGTCATAGCTACAATTAACTATAGTTTATCATTATTTCATCTATTTAAATACTTAGAGCGTCATATTAGCTTTTGACATTTCATGACTTAAACATTACCAATCTTTATACTTACCTTCATCATCGATACTAGCTAGACGTACCCAATGATGTTTAACTTTTCTAGCAAAATGTGCATTGCCCTGTAATAATCGTTTCACAGCAAAGTCAGGTGCCTGAATAACAATAAGTAATCGATTAGGAGAATGATACATTTGATTGTCACTTGCCATCACAGATTGCCATGGTAAACCGTACATTAAATCACTCGCATTACCTTGCATAACGCCGACACCAGAAGTCACAGATTGCGTTCTTTTGTTACCACTGCCATAAAAATGCGGTGCTACTGTTGAAGCATAGTATTGTAAATTAATCCATTGTGCTACTAAAGCAGGGCCAGAAATAATTGTATTTAACAGCGTACCATCACTATCTTTGTGCCAATCATAATCATGCAAAAATGCCCGTCCTTCTAAGTTGATATGTTTGGTTAACTGACGTTTACCTATAATAAACGTATTATTATTAGCTAATCCCCATTCTGGACGAATTTCACTCCAATCCGTCGCAAAACGGTGCGCTTCGGCTACAGGATGATAATGGTCATCCACTGTCGGTAATAATGACAAACGTTCTTTATTCGCTTCATATGAAATTTGTGGTAAAGCTGCAACTAATGTATTGTATGCATCTTGTGCTGCAGGTGATAACGTTTCAGGAAGATAAATAAAATCCAGTGTATCTGTTGAAGTAAGGTGTTCAGCAGCTGCAAATACTGTATCTTGTGGTATATCAATCTTATACGCTTTCAGACCTTGTCGAACATTCGTAGAATTACACATCATTGCTAATAATTTCGCATTAAAGCCACTTGAGGCACCTCCACATGCACCACACTCTAATGATGACTGATATGGATTGTTATGGGATTGACTACCATGTCCACCAAAGACAACGAGTGGCGCAAAATCATCAGTCAAATCCATTAATTTTAATGCTTGTAAAGTAAAATCAACTTGTTCTTGTTCTGTAAAACCAATAGGTAAATCTGATTTATGCTCATATCTTCTATTAATAGTTAAATTTGTTTGTGGTTTTTTTAACCACTTACGCTTAAAGTATTGTAACGTTTGTTGTCCTTTTTTAGGAAGCAATGTATTCACAATCGTATTAATACTTAAAATTGGTCCACTTAATTCAGGTAATAATAGACTCGGTAAGACATTATGTTTCATCAGTTTAAATGTATAAAATAAAGACGATATAGTACTTTGTCTTTGTTGATAAACTTTAACCTCATTTCGATCTGCATATTCTTTAATCTTATATGCGGGTGTCACCATTACCGGTAATGAATTATGTGTAAACTGTTCATCAAGCACTTCTTTTTGAATTGGAAGTCCAAAGAACCCTGCAATTCCTAATGTTTCAAAAGGACCATGTGCCTCAATATGTCGTCTAAACGGTTCTGAACGCACATCAATACAAAATGCCAATTGTACTTTAGTATCTATAGTAGTATCTTTCACTATATTGTTACGCTGTAATTTAGTCATCAGTTGTTGTTCAGCTGTTTTTTCCCATGCCGTTAACCACTTGTTTTTAAAAAAATTACGATTATAATGTTGTGCAAAACGAATGCGCTCACGTTGTGCTCTAATTGTGAGTGTTTGCCATTCTTCAAAAGTTATATCAGTATAGTAACACCAAGCCTCTATCGCTTGTTTTATATCATGTTCAAATGAACTACTGAACAAGTTTGCTGGCTTGTTATTAGTGAAATTAACTAACAATAATTCATTTATTAAGCGAATCGCTAAATAGTCCGTTAATAAATAACGTTCAAAATGATGTTGTTGGGCACGATAGTAAAGCATCCCAGCCCATCCTGGTAAAGCTAATAAATGCCCTTCTAAATATGCTTGCACATTGTGTTCTACAATATTTAGCTGTGACAAAGCATATTGAACCGCTTCAGTTGCATGCTTTGGCAGTTCTTTAATAACTTGACGTTGTAGTTTCGACAAGCTGCGGTCATGTTGTGCTAAATGTACCCACGCATGGTAAAAACTCTGTTCTCTTTTAGGCATTGTCCAACTTGATAAAAATTGGTCAACATATAATTTAGACCATTTAATCATCTGTTTGTTCAACTGCTCACTTAATAACTTTCCATTATCATCTATCAAGTAATCGCTTTTAGGGCGAATCACTTCATTCCATTCTCCTAATTTTACATCAATTTTCGTTCGATTAAGGTAATCTATGAACTCAGATTTAGTAATCAAAGATTGAGGGATGTCAGATAATACTTGGTGATTTGCTATATATGTTGTCATTGCTTGTTGCGGAATCTGATAGTCACTATACATGACATCATTATCAATTTGTTTATCTACGAATGACGTATCTATTTGATGTTGTTCAATAGCCTGATGTATAAAACCAGCACTAGGATAAATATCGATATCCCTTACTTTTTGTAACCATTCTGCCACCTGTTCAAATGTCTCTGTTTCCAAGCCTTCCCATGGATTACGTGCAGCAAATATTGATATAGGTGATAAAGGTGTAATCACTCGTTTCGCATTATCAACGACTTCATTTATATTCTCTTGTGTTGTCATTCCTTTCACCTCTTATAAATATTTTTTTAAATATTCAGGATGACTTTCAATTGCTTGAGGTCTAGCTTCACCTAAATTAACTAACCATAAATAGAGAATGGCAAATGCAGTTGAATATCTACGATGTGCAACCCAAATACTTAATAAACTACCACAAACTAGTATGCTAATGCTAATAACGACTGCTATTAAAGGCGCATGTGCTCTATGAACAGTGATTGTTTGTAACACACTATTAAAATAATGATGTGTAATGATATACATCATTGCGATTAAAGCAATCAATACGATACCAATACTACGACCTAATTTCCCCTTGCTAAATGCTACCAATTGATTCCATGAAACCATCAACGACCACGCTAATATTAATGCACTAATAAGTTCATAAGCGTGTTGCTCACTTGCCAACCAAAATAATACTGCCACAATTATTGCTAAAGCTCTGCCAATCATTAACCATCCATATGTATCTTTAGCTGACTTTTGAGAAGGAATATTAAATCGTTTGACAATTGAACCAGATTGTAGAAATAGCGTTGCTTTAAAAATACCATGTAAGATTAAATGAATAATCGCTGCTGAATATACACCTAACGCACATTGAACTAACATAAAGCCCATTTGACTCATCGTTGACCCTACTAATTGTCTTTTATAGTCAACTTGGACCAAACTAATACCCGAACCGAGTAAGACTGATATACTAGCAATAATAAGTAATAACGATAATGCAATTGCATGATCAAAGATAGGTGAAAACCTAGTCAAAATAACGCCACCAGCATTGACAATACCCGCATGCATAATAGCCGATACAGGCGTTGGTGCAACAACAGATTCAATCAACCATTTTTGAAATGGAAATTGTGCTGCTGGAATAATTACTGCAATTACTAGTAATAAATCAACTACTAAATCCAGTGTTGGATTTGTTATTTGATTGGGTACTGTCCATTGTCCTGTCACACTATAAATCACTATGACCGCTAACACTAAAGCTAACCATCCTACTATAAATGTCATCGCAGAAATCTTAGCAGATTCACGGGGAACCTTCCAATGACGATTAACATTAATCAATAACGTTAACGATAGTAGCGTTAATCCCCAGAATAACGTCATCAAACGTAAGTCCTGAGATAACCAAGCCATTGATGCAAACGTAGTGATTAATGTGAATAATGGGAAATATTGGCGATAATGGTGGTCACCTAATAAATAACGCATGGAAAATTTTTGAATAATAAAACCTAATGCCATGACAAAACTAGCCAATAACCAAGATAATCTATCTAATTTAAATGGCCCGACAACCATATGTTGATGTTCTGTTAAAAATGCCCATAATGCGATGATAATAGGCAAAAATATGATGATTAGATGTGTCTTAATGAATTTAATTGGCATTAATGGTATTAAAAATAGTACGCCACTTAATGCTGCACATATTAACGTTATGAAAAAAATAGTTAATAATACTTGTTCACTAATCATTGCCGACCTCCTTAATAAATTTAATAACTTATATTTGATATAAATAAAAACCTACAATCGTCAATTTGTGCATACTTGCAGAAAATTGACGGTTGCAGGTTTCATATTAACTAGATATTCACGTCATTGTTAAGCTATTAAATAGCTTAGGTGTATATGATTGAATTCTTTTTAATGATGCTACTGTGCATTGGTTTATGTATGTTGTGTCTATACTTTCAACGCATAGATAGCTATCAAACGTTGCTCGTATATGACCTAACACATTCATTTTAAAATTTAAACGTATAAATAAAAATATAGTGAATGTCAGTGCTAATGTCAAATCCTAATGCTAGTTTTCAATTAATATGCAATACTTAAGGACAATCGAGACAGTTGAGCACTAATGACCGTTAATAAATACAACTTTAACAACAGCTATGCCATAAATGATATAAGTTAGGGATTATTAGCCATATACACAATTAAATAACGTACAATAAAGTTACTTCAAAGCAAACAGAACTTTTTATTAAGCATCGTTGATATCTTAATAAAGTTATCTATTGCTTTATTGAAGTATTCGCTGATAAAGCGTTTTGGTATACCAACAACTCATCATACATAACTTACGTTAGGAGGCTATTATCATGGAAATCTTCACTACAATAGTTAAAATCATCAAAAAAGTTATTGATATTTTTGTAAAATAATAGCACTATAAGCCATTAAAATTAATCCACATACATTTCTAATCATTAACATTAGAGGCTGGGACATATATGTTCCAGTCTTTTCTTTTTTCATGTGACGAACTGTTACTCTTAAATTGACAACTCGACACGTAAAAAATAGAGATCGGAATGTCACTTCGTAAAGTGTACCGACCTCTATATGGATAAAATGACATTTCTGTTACTTTTAACTTAGCATATTTTAAGCTTGTTAGAAATAGAATTTTTATGACATTATAGTAACAATTTCATTCAGTATAGTCACCTACTGTACGTTTATTTTGAGCTCAAGACAAAATGTATTATATGTTTAATTTTAAATATTTAGCAATTACATCCTATTCTGTAAGATGTTAATCCATCAATATCTGATAATGCTAGTCAAACTTGCCATGATGGTTGGAATCCATTATTAAAAATTCACTTGTAGATGTTACATTAATATGCAAGACAGTTATCTATGGCATAGATTTTTTGGTGGGGTTCATTTTCGCCCCACTCTCAGCCTATTCCCTTTACCATTTTATATTCATAGTATATTTTAACGTGAAGGTTTAATTTGCCAATGGTATGGATCTTCAAATTGGTTCCAATCTGCATCAATTTCTTGTGTATTAATTAAACATTGATCAAGTTCATGTATAATTTGCTGTTGCTCCAAATCAGTGCCGATAATAACGAACTGCGTATGTCGGTCACCGTATTCAAGATCCCATTCAGCTGCCACATCTTCACGTTGCTCTAAAATTTGTAACTGTCTAACTTCTGGCATACTAGCAACCCAATATGTTACCGGATGTATATTGCATGAAGAACCAGCTTGTGACAATAAGCAAGCTACATCATTGTATTGAGCTAACCATACAATACCTTTTGCTCTTACAATATTTTCCGGCAAATGATCTAGCCATTGATTAAACCTAGCTGCATGAAATGGCAAACGTCGTTTATAGACAAATGAGGAAATACCATACTCTTCTGTTTCTGGTGTATGTTCAGCGTGACCACCTTGTTCTAATTCTTTAATCCACCCTGCAGACTCACTCGCTTTGTCAAAATCAAATAATTGTGTATTTAAGACATCCTGTAAATCTACTTGTGCATTCATAGTTTTAATTATCTTGGCACTTGGTTGCAATGCAACTAACATTTTTTCCAATTGCTTCAGTTCATCTTCATTAATTAAATCAATCTTGTTAATAATTAAGACATCACAAAATTCTACTTGATCAATCAATAAGTCAGCTATCGTACGTTCATCTGTTTGATTTACACTTTGGTTTCTATCCATCAATAAGTCTTCGGATTTAATATCATTGACGAAGCGGTTAGCATCTACTACTGTAACCATCGTATCTAAGCGGCAAATGGCGGTTAAATCTATACCTAGTTCATCATCTATGTATGAAAATGTTTGTGCTACAGGTACTGGTTCGGATATTCCAGTCGATTCAATAACAATTTGATCGATACCACCCTTGTTGACTAATCTTTCTACTTCTTTTAATAAATCATCTCTTAAAGTACAGCAAATGCACCCATTTGATAATTCTACTAACTTTTCATCAGTGCGAGATAATCCTCCACCTTCCGCTACTAAATCTTTATCAATATTTACTTCACTCATATCATTAACAATTACTGCAATACGTCTGCCTTCTCTATTTTGTAAAATATGATTTAATAATGTCGTCTTTCCTGATCCTAAATAGCCACTTAATACAGTAACTGGAATTTTAGCCATAATAACCTCTCTTTTTTAAATAGTAATAATTACGTTTTACAGTATATAAGAATAACTCCTATTTAGCAATGTGAGATTAGTATTTTTAGCAATTAATTATACTTTATTGTTTTTTGATTTATAATATATGTAAAGACATGAATTCGTGAAGGGTGTGATATTACTATGTTAGTCGTCATCATTATTCTTTATGTTATTGGTATCAGCTTAATCGTATTAAGTATTTTCGGCTCAAAAACGGAAGGTTTAACGACAAGACATACACTTTATACATTTGGTAGTGCTATCATCGTTATTGCTATATTTATGTCTATTGGCTACGTTATACAATATTTGACCTCTGTGTTATATAGCATGTAACACCAATACTTTTATTCATATATTTTACGTTATTGCTATAAAGCATCTTCTTTTAAATCTTTTTAATGTTTGTGATGGGAAGTGAGACAGAAATAAATTTTATCAATAATTGATTTCGTAATCCCACCCTAGCCAGACTGTCTGGTTTTCAACTGTTGTCTCATTGATAACTCTTCTTTATCTTTTAAAGTTACAAAAGCAGTGAATTGTTATATTTAAGATAGTGCATGCAGAAAGCCCCCTGTACCATCAACTGATACAGGAGGCTTTGTTGTTTTATATTATTATTCCCACTCAATGAAAATTAACTTTCTCATGATTTGATAACACTTATGAACAGTTGATAAATCAGTATTTACGTATAATTGTAATTTTTATCAAATTACAACATTTTAAAATTTACGTATTCAAATACGTATTCATTCCCGTATGCGTGAGATAATTTATATAATAGAAAAATATATACCCATTAATAATCAAATATATTATCAAGAGAGGTAATGAATAAGAAAAAATAATGTTGTATAGGCGTTCATAAGCAATTCGTGTTAATTTTCTATTCATAATCTTCCACTCTCCCCTTCAGCTTCAAAACTTCGCCTTTTTGCCCTTAAATTTAATATTACAACAGTATTATCTTCAAAGCTCAAAATTGAGCCTTGCAATCTTTTTTATACATCTAATACATTAAATTTTGTAGTAATATGTAGTATATTCTTTATGCAACTTTTAAATTACTCAATACACTTCAAACACTTGATACACCTTACTTCAAACTCTTTTTAAAACTCCTGAAATGTTGCATAAATTGATATAGTGATATGCTCTTTTTCTCTATCTTCTTCAGGCAACGTCGCGATCATATACATTGCGCTCAGGCCTATTTGATTCCACGTGGAATCATCTGAAAACTCCTCGCTTACTTTTATAAATTTAGTCGCTTGAGTTCTATTTAAATTTACTGATTTTAACCAGCTTGACCACTCACCATGTGCTAGGTCATTTTCTTTAACGTGCTTTAATCTTCGTCCTATTTTGAAAATGGATTGACCAGCGAGTTGGTCGTATTTCATGCAGTTATATTTACACTTTAAACACATAGTTACATAAGAATTAAACTCAATGCAACACAGAACGTTTCTCAGCGTTAAAAAACTGGTATTAATATTTCACAACACTTATCTTTTCCCAATTCTTCCTTATAACGCTCTAATATAGGTTCACTTTTAACTTTCAAACGATTGTTATCTAGAATATTTGGTAAATTAGAATAGAAGTCTTTCACGTCTTTTGTTGTATGAGGAATTGCAAAAACTATATATTTCCCTCCCACAAAACTTCTAGAGTTTATAAAATCGTTTATCTTTACATCTTCGTCTATTTTTAAAACTAAATCATATCTACATGATTCTTCTTCGACAATTTTCGGATCATCTAATGCTACACCTAATATTCCGTTAGTTTCAACATATCTCCAATAATTATTTGCTTTAATCCACTCTTTAAATTTCATCATCATTTCATAATTCTTATTACTACCATATTTACCTTTATTTCTAACAAAAACCACATTACAATCGTCTAAAACTTCGATTTTATAATTCATTTTAGCACCTCCAACAACAGGCTAACCCGAGTTAAAATTTATTACAATATGTATTTTAAAATGCCTTTATAAACAAAAAAACGCCACTTATAAGTGACGTTCATAATAAATTATTCATCTTATCTGTATGCTACTTAATAAAATATCGACTAATACAATGTTTTTTGCTATTAGTGACTGCGTTAAAGGTTGTAGCCATCATTTCTTCTTTGTTCATTTTACCATGCCTACTCGGTAAAACTAAATGTTGAGGATCAACACAAACTATTTTAACATCATTATCATTCATATCGTAATACCAATATACTCTTAGTCCCTCTTGAACATCAAGCAACCCTTTAATATCTGTTTTCATTAAACCATTTATATTACCAATATCTTGTTGAGTGTATAAAGACAAAATTGATAGCATTCTTTTATTGTATCTTATATTCGTAGCTTCATCGGTATTATTTTTAACTATGCTTATATTTTCACTGAAACGAGTTATAGCATTTATTTGCTTTTGTTGTTTATCATCAGAAATGAAATTAGTGAATTTCAAATTATTATTCTGTTTTGAATACTTTACTTCTTCATTAAAAAAAACAACTTCTTTTACTTCAGCATTTTTTAAATCCATTTCTACTTTATCTGTTTCAAATTCATTTCTGGTTGGTAAAAAATCTTTATTAACAATTTCAATATGAACGTTCTTTTTATTCTTTTTTGAATTAACATCACTATTAAAACTAGGCATTTACTAACTCTATATATTCATTAATAATTCCATCATTTTTCATAACTTCTTGCTGAGTAATGTTATTTTTCCACTCTTCATCTTCATGAGAACGTTCTACTAAACCAAAATCACTAATTTTTAAAGTACTTCTAATAATTTCTCTCAAATATTCTGTGATTTCTTGTTGCATTGTTTTGTCTTCTATTTCAAAATTGCTCATTGAAAAGTCTATATCATTATAATCAAGACTATGTTTATTGTTCATATACACCTCTCGAATAACAGGACCGTATTGCCATGCTTCAAATTTGGCATCAAATAGATATTCAGGTAAGTTCAAACTTTCATTTTGCGAAACTTCATATTCTTTACTTTTATATAGTTGCCCATAAGAAGCACCGTAATACGCAAATAAAAAGTATAACGTTTTTTGTAGTCTTAAAGGAGAAATATTTTCTATTTCTTCTTTCATTAAAGCAATTATATTTTCGACTGTTGTCAGATATTTTTTTTCAGTCATGATAAACTCCTCCTTTATCAACACATCACTTTTACATAAAAATAACAGCGCTTAAAACGCTGTCACCGTATCATTAATTTTATTTAACTATTTTATTTTATTTTATTTTATAAATTTATTTGACTCATATAGCAAATCATGTTGTATAACTATTGTAATATTGTACGTTGTTAAAAACAATATTTTTATGCTAATTGTCAAATTTTTTTATACAAGACACTATTAATGCTTTTTTATTCTTATCATTCCTCAAACTCCCCTATATCATCAATAAACACTGTCGAATTAGGAAACTCTTTCTCTATCTGCTTTAAATCTTTTTCATCTTGGTTCTCTTGTTTACCTGTACTATCATAAAACACAATGGTAGGCATATCTGAATTTGATTTATCTGTGAATAATTTATGATAACGAGCAATCATATCACGAGCTTTTAAACGATCACTTGGCTTAATTGGTACATCAACAGTTTCAACATGCTCATTGTATACAAGGTTCATGCGTCCAGTGTCTGGATTACGCTCAAATGAGCTCCTCTTAACCACAACCTCCTTAGTTTCCATCTCATCACCTATTGCAGATTGTGTTAAAAGATACAATGTTTCTTTTGCTGATAAAATAGTATCGTCAATAATCTCATCTTTTTTACTTTTAATATATTCGTCCACTTTCTCTTGTCGTAATAGTCTACTACCTGTTACATGTGCACTATTCGGGCTATATCCTGCCTTGATAGCACTTTGAGTAATGTTAAGTGTCTTAATATACTCATTCGCAAAACGTTCTTGTTTGGGCGTTAATTTGTCCATATGTTCACGCTCCTTGTGTCATAATTTTATCTAGTAATTCATCAAATAGCTGTTGTACTCTTGCTTTAGTGATTTCTAATATTTGAGCTATATCTTCATATGTACGTCCATGACATAGCAACATAAAAATGTTGTATTCTCTAAAGTCTGCAATGCGATCAACTAACATATCTAAATCATTCATAAATATATGTTCATCAGCATGAATAGTTTGATATGAGTATTCTTCTTCATTGTTATTTAACGCAAAGAAATCATCAGCTTGTATATCCTTATCATCATCAGTCACATGTGTATGATAGTTAAGTATGAATGTTTTAAGTGTTTCTTTATCTCCAACAAACATGTACTACACCACCATTGCATATTGAGGCTTATCAGCTTGCGTCAAAGGCTTATTGTGATTAATGTTATATAAATCTACCTGTAATCGTTCAATAAGCTCATGTGGTTTAATACGTCCATGTGATTGCATGTATCTCACTACTTGTTGTTGTTCATCTTGCGTATATGTAGTTAACACTTGCTTTAGATTATCTAGATTAATTGTTGAATCATCTTTAAAACGTTGTAAATTGTTCTTTGTGTCAGTAATCCATATCACTAATTTATCTACTGGATATGATATTGAGACAACGCCTAAAATATCATCACATGTAGTTATTGAGGTATTCATATGATACATCTCAGCTATATGTGTTTGTGCTGTCTTAATTTTTGAGTTAATATACTTTGGATTATATTTTGTTAATAGCTCATATTCAGATACTTTTGATTGTTGATATGCTTTTCTATCAATAACATTCTTTTGCAACACAATACCCCCAATAATATAGAATGAGCCTACCCAATTAAGGATAGGCGTTAATTTTATTTACTTTTTATAAACGTATTGTTTATTAAATTCAGCTTGTTGTCTTGCACTATCTTGTTTATTCTTAGCTTGAGTTAATGCATCATTATATCGTTCTGATAAAGTTTTAATGATGACGCCACCATATTCATTATCTGGAGTGATAACCACACCACTATTTGCCATGCCCGTTTGGTCAATCACATTATAAGCAAATGTTAGGTTGTTGTATTCTTCATCAGTAGTATATGGATAAAGTACACCTTGTTTTAAGTTTTCCATTGCATACGCAACTTTATTCTGTTGATCTTCGCTTAACTTTTTATCATAAGCATCTTTTAATATATTTAACTCATATACACTCATATTTTGCACATCTGCATTATTAATGTAATCCATGATTTCTTGGTCATTATAGAATGAAATTCTAGCCTCAAAATCTTGTCTTCTTAGTAATTCAGCCTCTGGATTATCAACCTTAGTAGTTTCAGCATTCTTTTCAAATTGTTCAACACGTGTTTCAATATCAGCTAAACGATTAGTCGCATACGCTCTAAATTCTTGCTCTAATGCCTCTACTTTAGGTTTTTGTGTCTCGTCAATATAATCAACTCTGTACTTTCTGAAATATAACAACTGTGTTTCTTCTAACAATTCATCTACTTTATTTAAAAGTGATTTATATTTACTATCTTCAAATAATACATTCCATGTTTTTTGTGTTGGATCTTGATATGTTGTTTCAGTCATATTAATATACCTCTTCCATAGTTTTATATTTCAATTCGTTTTAAAGCCTCGTAGCGTTTCATACTGCCATCTGCTAATTTCTTTATATTTTGCATAGCTTGTTGCTTTTCTTGTTCTGTAGTAATGATGTAATAGCCACGTTCATGTTTCTTATAGCTACAACCGATTGGATAACCGTAATCATCAATCAATTTACTGATTGTGTTTCTTAACCATCTTTCATTAGATGAGTTATATTCATATCCCAATAAGTTAAGTATCTTGGACTTAGTTACATACTTTTCTTTTGAGTTTTGAATAGTATCATAAACTCTTAGATATTCTGTTGGTACCATTATTTTTTCTTTTTCAATTACATTCACGGTTAAAACCTCCATTTTTTTGCTGGACGTCACCATGTAATAAAAAACGTAAAAAGGAGTAATTTTTTAAATGAAATAGAGAATTTTTACTAACTTAATTATACTAAATTTACACCTCAAAAGCAAACATTTGTTCTCTTTTTTATTCATTTTATCTTTTACTTATCATTCAATAAAAACGTTTATAAAGTAATTATATCAAGGTTTCATCACAGAAATTCATACATCACCATTTAAGAACAAACGTTCTATTATACCTGTGATTTCTCCCCCTAATGAAAATGTAGATACTTAGCTTTTATTAGTTTTATTTTTCTTCATACCTTCCGGAAACCTTCCAATTTTTCGTTCACCTTTCCTAAACCTTTCCTATTTTAAATTCACTTACCTCGCCCTTTTTAGTTCATTTACCTTTGGTATTTTATATAGGAGCCACACGCTAAATGTGACCCCTTATAACACTACTTACTCAAACTGTAGTATGATTCTTTCAACTCACTTAACTTGCTCTCTAACGCTTTGTAATCGTCTCGTGTAGCATGTTCATTTTGTACAAACTCAGTAACTAACTTTAATCCCTTAACTAACTCACGTGCTGGTTCATTTATTCCTGTTGCTAACTGATACAACATTTCAATGCTACCCACTACATCAGCATTAACACTTTGAATGCCCTCAACTGTATCTGAGTCAAAGCCTTTCTCCAAATAATCAAACACATCACTATTATTTGATTCTGCATATGTTTGTAATCCATACATCAAATACTCATCATTAAATAGATTATCAGCCATCATATCGCTTATAGAGAGTGTTTTATCATCATGTAATTCATAACCTACATAATAGCCCTCAATACTTCTTATAAGTCCCTCAGTGTGCTTAGGTGATGCTAATTCAAACGCTTTTCTCACATTACAATCTTGAATGTAAATGTGACCGTATAAATTACCATTCATAACCACATACACCATATCAAACGGATCATTATATATTTTGAAACCAAACGGCGTTTCTCTGCTACTTTCTAATAAGCCCGTATAATATCTTAATAAAGTACCTGCTCTTGTTTCAAATTGATTTGCGATAATCTCAACATTCATTTATTCATCATCCTTTTCTTTAATTTTGAATACAACTGGTAACCATGACGGCACATTTGCTTTATCTCCTATAGATAATGGCAGTGGTGGCACTTTTCCATCTATAAGATATCTCGTAAGACAATTCTGTGTAGTTACTATCTTTATCTTATTGTCTTTACATAATTCTTGAATAATCTCCCCAAATTCAGTTGAGCAATGATAAAAAACGACCCTTTTCTTATCTGTATCAGTAGTCATACTTCTTTTACCATTAAATGGCACACCTGCTTTATTAAATAGTGGCTCAAGTTCATATGGTGGTACTTCAACTTTTTCATCTATCAGCTCAAGAATATTACTTTTTATCTGTTCTTTATCCATGCGTTACCTCCATTTATATAAAGTAGCTTTTAGTAGCTACACAGCTACATTCCAGCTACCTACTTAAACCCAGTCACATCAACGATTAGAAATGATAATGTAGCTGTAGCCAAATTTTTTATACTCACGTATATATTTTTTTACACTATTTATTATTAAAATATTTTCTATCTCTTTAAAATAGAGCTACAGCTACAAAAACACCCAAAACCATTGATATAATAAGGCTTATCGATGTAGCCAGTTTGTAGCTTTTATAGCTACATAGCTACATAGCTACAAATTTATTTTTTATTAAATCCCGGTCTCACAACATCTTTTCCATTTATATTAAATCTAATTGAATGTTTCCATTGAATACTAAATTGATTTTCTAAAAGTGTGATGAAATCATTCTTTTCTACTGGATTTCTAACATAATTGCTATGACACCATGTTTTATAATCTTTGTAGGTTTCCGCACCGGGATTATTTAAGAAGAAATCTATATTTCTATTTTCAAGATATTCACTTAGAGGATTGTTATTATCCGAAAACAACTCAGAACTTCTATCGGATCGTTCATTAGGTGTGATATATGAGCCATCACGCTGTAACATATCAGCCAATGTATCAATAGCTAGCTTTAAAACGTACTCTTTGGCACTTTCACTATATATTTTGTTAGTGCTTTCAGTAACGCTTAACCGTTCATCATCATCTTTAAAGCTGTAGTTGAACGGTATAATATGCAATCGCTTATTAATTTGTTCACCACTTTCTTTAAACTTAGGATAATGATTACTAGCAATGATAAATGGCGTTTGCATACGTACTGAATGGCTCGCTTTACCTTTTTGTTCAATCTCTAAATATCCACCTGTGATAGCAGTTTTGATATTTCCAGCATCTTCAATTTCAACATTGGGTAGATCATCAACAATGTTAGCCATTTTCCCGTAGATACTTGAGCCTGCAAAATGGTTATTTGCTAATCTTTGGGGGCTTACTGATGATATTTGATTACCACTATCAAATGTGGCTTTTATCATGTGTTGAACGGTAGATTTGCCATTATCAGCAACTGTACCCAATAAATATATGATTTGATCTATTAATATTCTTGGATATAATACTTGGGCAAACATCTCACATATGTTTAATATAGTTGCCTCATGATTACACGAAACTTTTTTTATTGTTATATCTACAAATTCATCATAAGCATTGGGATTATATGCAGTTGGCAGTTTATTAATAACAAATATATCTGGTGTGAACGTTATAAATGCTTTTGTCTCATAATGCACCAATCCATTTTTAACAGCCACATATTGATTATTTACTTCACTTCTTACATCACACATATCAACAATGTAATTCCTAACTTCTTTCACAGAATTATCTTTTAAAGTGTCTAAACTCCTAATGATTTTACGTAATTTACGCCCTGTTTTATCTAATTCATAAATACCTGTTTGAGCATTGTAAATATAAATATCACCGTCAGCATCTGGGTATCTAACTATGTGATATTCCTGACAAATAAAATCAGCCATAATAACATGATTAAATTTAGGTTTTTTGTTTGTATTGCCGTTAGGATAAAACCACCATGACCCTTTTTGTATTCTATTAGTGTTAGTTTTATTATTGGGCTTGCTATAAACTTCTTTTTGGTTATTTACAGCCTTATCTAGCTCTAGTTGCCCCCATGTGGTATTACCTCGCTTATCATCCCATTTATCAGTTAAATTGTTGTAACCTATAAATATGCGCTCCATTTGAGCTTTATCTTTACATGTATAAAAAGCTAAATAGTGTAATAAACTTTGAACACCCTCACTAGGACTATCAAAATATGGTTCATAATTTCCTTTTAACAAATCACTAATTTTGTCTTTTTGTTTAGACTTCAACATAATGTTGATAACATCTTCATCAGAAAGATTACTATTATTATTAGAGTGATATGTGATAGTAGTTTGTATTGGTTCATCTTGTTTAAAATAGCGATCAACTAAATTATTTAATATATCTTGGTCGTCATTTATTTCACTTTGCCCTATCGACTCACCTGTAACAGTCATAAATCTAGCATGATCATATAATTCAATATCTAAATCACTACGTTTTTTCTTTCTGTTAGTAGGTAGTACACCTTTAAAAAAACAGTGTAATCCAGTGCCACTTGGCGACTTTTCACAATATGTTATTTTAATCATATCCAATGCTAAATCTGATGTAATTTGACCGTTCTCATCAATCGCATTATCAATATCTAACACGATATAATTATCATCATTACTTAACATAAAACCGATACCATCATACTTTTCATTTTGTTCATATAAAGCATTGATAGCATCAAAAATAGTCCATGTATCACTATTTGTAGAGCTTGCTTTATATTCAGCATAGCTATAAGGTACTTTGCTGTATTGTTGTTGTTTCTCAACCCATTCAGCACGCCATAATACCCATTTAGGCAATTCAATTAATTCGTCGGGTATTTCTAGCGCATTAACTTCAATTATCTTGTCTTTTTCTTTGATTGCCATTAAATTCCTCCAGTTATTCAAATAACAGATCAAAGATGTTATAATAAATATGTGTAATTTCTTAATTACTCTGTTATTTATTTAATAATTAAATGCTATGCGTTTAGTGATTCCTCGCCAAAGTTCTCACTAGACGCTTTTTCTATACTTTTAAATTCTTCAATTAATTCATTAAACTTATTAATATACATTTGTAACAAATCTGCTGTTTGTTGATGTTGTATTCTATTTTGCGTGTAACCAATTGCGTATAACATCATTTCATCTTTAGTTTTTAATTCATCTTTTGTATACATATCGTCGCCATGCCATACATGCGTTGTTATAACGTCATCCAGTTTACTCTTCAGCACTTCAAATTCGCTTATTAGATTCTTCATTTCAAAATTCATTTTCATTCTCCCATTCAAAGTTATTTTCTATTTGTTGCAAAATTACTTCGCACACAAACTGTAATTGATCTTCACGATTAATTGTTTCTTGCCATTCTTCTTTTCCATCATTTACCTTATGAACATACTCAACACGCTTATCATTGATTGCACTTTCTAATATGTCATATATTTCTCGGATAACTTTTAATTGCTCTTGTTCCATCTTATTCATCTCCCTTGTATTCGTATCGTTCTATTACTGGTACACTAAACACTTGAATTAACAAAGTGATTGCTAAACCATGTATAAAGTCTATGTTTATTGCATATAAAGTGCCAATAGCAGTTGCTAATGTTGAAATTAGAATATATAGTTTCATTTGTCTCACTTCCTTATGAATTTACTTTAATTGACGAACTGAATAATTCATCGATTGCATATCGTACATTTCTTAAAAAATTTGACATTCTTTACGATTGAAAATTGTATTGCTACTCACGCATGCGGGCGTTTATTGTTTAAATGTTTCTAATACTTCGTCAATATCCTTTCGATCGTAATACCATGACTTACCTTGTCTACGTTTCCGAAGTCCTGCAATTTCCCAATTAGTGATATCTGCATGTGTACATCGATACTCTTTCATAACCTCATTTTGTCTTAACCAACGTTTCTGTGACTTTCTAGCCTTTTCTATTGCTAACTTTTCAGCAAGATTTACAATGTCATTCACAAGTTGTTGGCTGGCCTCATTGCTTAGTAATTGATTCATTTCCTACTCCCTCCCTCATTATCCAATCAGTTATTTTTTTATAAGTTGTTTTTTTAATTCTTTTTAACTGATCATTTTCTAAAAGAGATAAAGTTTTACTTGAAATTCCTATCTCTATAGACGCCTTTTGCAATGTAATATTTTTTCTAGCTCTTATCTCTCTTAATTTAATTGCTAAAAATTTATCTATTTCAAACATTCCTCGCACCTCCTCACTCACGTTATGTGAATATTATAATACTCACATTTTGTGAGTGTCAATAGTTTATTCTCATTTTGTGAATTTAACATAGAAATATTACCGATTTTCAGATATAATTGTTAATCAAAGGAGGTAAATCATGGAAAATAGGATTGCAGAATTGCGCAAAGAAAAAGGTCTAACTCTTAAAAAACTCTCTGAAGAATTAAATGTGCGTGATAATACATTAAGTCAATATGAAACTGGTAAAAGAAGTCCTCAACTAGGATTATTGCAGGAGATAGCAAATTTTTTTAATGTCTCTATAGAATATTTAACGAAATATACTGATCAAAGGGACTATCCCTTAGAAAACGATGAAGATGCTCTATTTTTAATTAAAAAATTGTTTAATGAACCAGATTTTCACTATACGCATTTATCTATTAATACATCATTAAATTTATGTATGTGGATTATTAATAATGAAAATTTAATAAATTCCAAATATCCAGAACTCAAATCAACTACACAATGGTTTATTAAAGATATTATTTCAGAAAATAAAATTCTTAATCATTACTCCAAAAATAGGCAAGAAATTAATAAAACCCTAGACAAAATAGATTCTTTATTATTAGATGAAGATTATTTTGGTGCTACTCCGAGAGAAGTTCTTACATTCATGGAAGAAAGCCAACGTATAGGTCACGAGAAAACTAAAGAATTACTTTCTCATATGAAAACATTACCAGATTCAGTAAATGAAGAAGATTAATCACCACGCCATTAGGTAGCCATCCCTTATTGGTGTGTCAATCCAGTCTCACGCATGCGGGCAAAGAGGAAAGGATTGATTTAAATGATTAAGAAATATAAGAAAAAAGACGGTACTCATGCTTTTATGTTTGTGGCATATTTAGGTACTGATCCTGTTACTGGTAAACAGAAGCGTACTACTAGACGTGGCTTTAAGACTGAAAGAGAAGCAAAAATTGCAGAAGCTAAGTTACAAACAGAAATTCAACAAAATGGATTTCTGAATAACGAGATTACAACTTTTAAAGAGGTTTATACACTGTGGTTAGAACAATATCAAAATACTGTAAGAGAAAGCACTTATCAGCGTGTACTTACACTATTTGATACTGCTATATTAGAACACTTTAAAGATATTCCAGTTAAGAAAATTACTATACCTTATTGTCAAAAAGTTATTAATAAATGGAATAAGAAGTATAAAGATATGAAGGCTATTAGAATTTACGCATCTAATGTACTTGAATATGCTGTGAATTTAAAAATCATTGCAGATAATCCATTCAAACACACGAAACAACCACGTAAAAATGAAGTTACTCAAGATGATACACTCATATATTACTCTAGTGACGAATTACAGACGTTCTTAGGCTTTGTAGAGGATAAACCGATGTATCATGCCATATTTAGAACTTTGGCGTTTACGGGCTTTAGACGTGGCGAATTGATGGCTTTAACTTGGCAAGATATCGACTTTGACAAGAAAACTATATCTATCAATAAAACATGTGCTAGAGGTAAAGACTATAAGCTCGTTATTCAAGCACCGAAAACTAAATCATCATTAAGAACAATTAGTATTGATGATAAAACGTTAGACGTATTAAAACACTGGAAAACTCAACAACGTATTGAATCATTAAAATTTGGTCACAATACGATGGATAAGAAACAGAATGTATTTACTGATATTACTACGAATAAAATTTTATATCCTGAACACGTTAATAAAGTATTAAATGATATTTGTAACGACAACAACTTTAAACGTATTAAGGTACATGGTTTTCGTCATGTTCATTGCTCACTTTTATTTGAAGCTGGTCTAACTATACAAGAAGTACAAGATAGATTGGGGCATGGCGATATTAAAACCACAATGGATATATACGCACATGTTACCGAAAAACAACGTGATAAAGTTGCTGATAAATTCGCTAACTATATCAATTTTTAGACGGAACGTATTCAAAACGTATTCAAGACAAAACAAAAAGAGCTAGAAAGTACGTTATAGCAACGTTTCTAACTCTTTTATTATGCTAATATATTATTCCCACTCAATCGTACTTGGTGGCTTAGAGGTAATATCATAGACGACGCGGTTAACATGATCAACTTCATTAACAATTCGACTTGAAATTTTTTGTAAGACTTCCCAATCGATTCTAGCGAAGTCACTAGTCATACCATCAATGGATGTGACTGCACGGATACCTACAGTATGATCATACGTACGGTAGTCTCCCATAACACCCACTGATTGGATATTAGGTAGTACTGTAAAATATTGCCAAATATCTCTTTCAAGACCTTCTTCACGAATAACTTGTCTTAGAATTGCATCTGATTCTCTCACAATTTCTAATTTATCTTCAGTGATTTCACCTAGTACACGAATACCTAAACCTGGACCAGGGAATGGTTGTCTCCACACTAAATGCTCAGGGATGCCTAATTCAATACCTAAGGCACGAACTTCATCTTTAAATAATGTATTAATTGGTTCGATCAATTCAAATTCCATATCTTCAGGTAAACCGCCAACATTATGATGTGATTTGATAGTTTGAGCAGTTTTAGTACCTGATTCAATCACATCTGTGTATAGTGTTCCTTGTGCTAGGAAGTCTACACCTTTTAGTTTTGAAGCTTCATCATCGAAGACATAGACAAATTCATTACCTATAATTTTACGTTTTTGTTCTGGATCAGAAACACCTTGTAATTTATTCATAAAGCGTTCTTGGGCATTGACACGAATGATATTCATATTGAAACCTTCACCAAATTGTTCCATAACCATGTCGCCTTCACCTTTACGTAATAGCCCATGATCAACAAAGATACATGTCAACTGATCACCAATAGCTTTATGTAATAGTACAGCTACAACTGATGAATCAACACCACCACTCATCGCACATAGCACACGACGATCACCAACGCGTTGACGAATTTTTTCAATTTCAATGTCAATAAAGTTTTCCATCGTCCATTCGCCTGTACAATTACATACTCGACGAACGAAGTTATTTAATAAGTCATTTCCATATTCAGTATGTCTTACTTCTGGATGGAATTGAACACCATAAATACGACGTTTTTTATCCTCAATTGCGGCATAGTCTGTACTTGGACTATCAGCAATCACTTCAAAACCTTCTGGAATTTCAATGACTTTATCTGAGTGACTCATCCAAACTGTTTGTTCAGATGGTAGTCCTGCAAATAGTTCATCTGATTTAGCATTAATCGTTGCCTTACCATATTCTCTTTCATTAGCACGTTCAACTTTACCACCTAATAATTTAGTAGTAAGTTGCATACCATAACAAATACCAAGTACTGGGATACCTAAATTATAAATTTCAGGATCAATAGTAAATGAGCCTTCTTCATATACAGAGTTAGGTCCGCCAGAAAGAATGATTCCTTTAGGATTCATTCTTTTAATTTCTTCTATCGACATTTCATGATCGTGTAATTCACTATACACGCCCATTTCACGAATACGACGTGTAATCAATTGATTATATTGGCTACCAAAGTCTAAGACAAGGATTAATTCTTGTTCTTTTGCCATTTCCATTATTGTCGTTCTCCTTTATCTTAAATTAGAATGAGTAATTAGGTGATTCTTTTGTAATTTGAATGTTATGTGGGTGACTTTCAGCCAAACCAGCTGGTCCCATACGTGTAAATTGTGCTTCTTCACGTAATTGTAATAAGTTGTGTGAACCAGTATAACCCATACCAGATCTGACACCGCCCATTAATTGGTAAATTGTATCTTGTAATGGACCTTTATACGCTGTACGTCCTTCAATACCTTCTGGCACAAATTTCTTAGGTGTCTTATCTTCTTGGAAATAACGATCGTTAGACCCTTTTTCCATTGCACCTAGTGAACCCATACCACGATATACTTTATATTGTCTTCCTTGGAAGATTTCAGTAGCACCCGGACTTTCTTCAGTACCAGCTAATAAGCTACCTAACATAACAGCATGTCCACCAGCTGCTAATGCTTTAATAATGTCACCTGAGAATTTAATACCACCATCAGCAATAATTGCTTTACCATGTTTACGTGCTTCAGTAGCACAGTCATAAATAGCAGTAATTTGAGGTACACCTACACCTGCAACAACACGAGTTGTACAGATTGAACCAGGACCAATACCTACTTTAACAATATCAGCACCCGCTTCATATAGTGCTTTCGTTGCTTCAGCAGTTGCGACATTACCTGCTACTAACGTAATTTCAGGATATGTTTTTTTAATATGTTTGACTTGTTCAATAACACCTTTGGAATGTCCATGCGCTGTATCAATAACTAATACATCGACACCTGCTTCTACTAATTTTTGAGCACGAATATCTGTATCTTTTGATATACCAATTGCAGCAGCAACAAGTAATCTACCATGTGCATCTTTAGCAGCATTTGGGAATTCAATTACTTTTTCAATATCTTTAATAGTGATTAAACCTTCTAAACGACCATCTTTAGTTAATGGTAGTTTTTCAATTTTATGTTCTTGTAAAATCTTTTCAGCACTTTCAAGCGTTGTATTCATTGGAGCTGTTATTAAATTATCTTTAGTCATAACGTCATCAATTTTAATTGAGAAGTCTTCAATAAAGCGTAAATCACGATTTGTAATAATACCTACTAACGTTCTATCTTCTTCATTATCTACAATAGGTACACCAGAAATACGGTATTTACCCATCAATGCTTCTGCTTCATAAACACTTTCACCTGGCGTTAAGAAAAATGGATTAGAAATAACTCCATTTTCAGAACGTTTAACTTTTTGTACTTCATCAGCTTGTTCTTCAATGCTCATATTTTTATGGATAACACCTAAACCACCTTGACGTGCCATAGCAATCGCCATTTTTGATTCTGTCACTGTATCCATACCAGCAGAAATAACTGGAATATTTAATTTTACTTTATCTGATAATTCTACGCTTAAGTCCACATCTTTTGGTAATACATCAGATTGTGCTGGAATTAATAACACATCATCGAACGTTAATGATTCTTTTGCAAATTTACTTTCCCACATTAAAAACAGCCTCCATTTTTTAAATTAATTAGTATTATTATTTCACATTTTCTTCAGTTTGTTTATACTTTATTCCATTAAAAAAGAAATTAAGCACAATTGCAGAGATTGCACCTAAGACGATACCATTTTGTGTTAACCAAGCAAATTGCTCTCCCAAACCTTTAAATGCTTGTGGTACAGCACTAATCCCTGTTCCTAAACCAACTGATACTGCAATAATTAATAAATTGTTTTGATTCTTAAAATTAATATTTCCTAATATACTAACACCATATGCCATGACCATGCCAAACATTGCAATCATCGCACCACCCAATACAGGCAAGGGAATGATATTGGCTAATGCACCTAACTTAGGAATACAACCACATATCAATAGTAAAACGACCATACCATATATGACATTATTCTTTTTAGCACCTGATAAAGATACTAAACCTACATTTTGAGAATAAGCTGTATAAGGAAATGAATTAAATATTGAGCCTAAGACAATAGCAAGCCCTTCAGCAGTATAACCTTTACGAAAATCTTTGCGTTCTAACTTTTTACCTGTTATTTCACTCAAGGCATGATAAACACCTGTTGATTCGATTAAACTTACAATCGCTACAATAAAAAATACTAAAGTAGATGTAATATCAAATCCAAAACCTGAAAATCTAAACGGTAGCGGGAAGCCTATCCAATGAGCTGAACCGACTTGTTTTAGGTCAACCATACCTAACATCGAGGCAAGTATTGTACCAATTAATAATCCTAAAAGTATCGCTATACTTTTTAAAAAACCTGTTGTAAAACGTTGTAATATTAAAATGATAATTAAAGTTGTCACACCTAAAATAATATTTTTAACGTCACCATAATTTTTCGCGCCTTGTCCACCAGCTAAGTAGTTCATTGCAACAGGCATTAAGTTAATACCTATGATAGTAACTACACTCCCAGTCACAACAGGTGGAAAAAATTTCACTAGATGAGAAAAGAATGGTGCAATAATAATAACTAAAATACCTGATAAAAATAAGGAACCATACAAGACGTCTAAACCTTTAGTTTGTCCGATTAAAATCATCGGTGCTACTGCTGTGAAAGTACAACCTAATACGATAGGCAATCCAGTTCCTGTCACTTTATTCGCTTGTAAAAAGGTAGCTACACCACACATAAAAATATCGACCGTTACAAGATAAGCAATTTGATCAGGTGTAAATTTTAAACTTGTCCCAACAATAATAGGTACTAAAATAGCTCCGGCATACATTGCTAATAGATGTTGAATACTTAGGATTAAATTTTTCATTATTCTTCTCCCACAAGCGTCACTTTATTACCTTTTAAAGATGCTACTTTGCATAACGAAGATACTATTAATCCTGCATCCTCTAATCTTTGTCGCCCTGATTGGAAACTTTTTTCTACTACAATACCAATACCCGCAGTCTTAGCATTAGCTTGTTGTGCAATATCATATAATCCAAGTGATGCATCACCATTTGCTAAAAAATCGTCGATAATTAAAACTGTATCATTTTCATTTAAAAACTCTTTTGACACAATTACCGTACTCGTTTTATTTTTGGTAAATGAATGTATATCTGTTTCAAAAAAGCCATCCGTTAATGTACTAGGTTTAGCTTTTTTAGCAAACAAACACGGTACGTCAAAATGTAATGCTGCCATAATTGCTGGTGCTATACCTGATGCTTCAATCGTTAAAATCTTCGTAATTCCCGCGTCTTTAAATTGTTCATAAAAAGTTCGACCAACGTCATTCATTAATTTAGCGTCTATTTGATGATTTAAAAAGCCATCTACTTTTAAAATTTTCTCATCAATGACAACGCCATCTTCCTTTACTTTTAGTCCTAATGATTCCACTCGCTTTACCTCCTAGTATTGTTAAAAAACTTTGCTCTAATTTGAACTTAAATACAAAAAAATCCCCAAACTAAAAATAGTTTCAGGGTTTATGAGTGAACGAACGTGCATTACTAAATAGTAATACAATCAATGTAAAAGAAGTATCGATTAATGATTTTCTTGCCAATCATTTTACACCAAATAACACAAGTATTATAAATACTTATGATCAACCATGGCCGAAGTTACTTCTATATATATTGTGTTGTTACTCATAGTCATGTCGTTCAAGGCAACATGGTAGAAACTTCTAAAGCCATATTCTTTAGATTATATGAGTTTTATAAATTATTTAACGATAATAGCAGACTTTGTGACATTTTTCAATAACTGTTAGCTTAAGCTTACTATTTTTCTACTATTAGCTTTTCTTTTTTTTAATACTATTAATGAAAAGGTTTTACTAAATTCATATAGGGTAATAATATAAATAAATGATTTTATTCAAAGGGGCGATAATAATGGCAGAGGTAACTGTATTAAACACCATAGGCGAATTGTATAATGCTATTAATGAAAAGAAAGCGCAAGGTTATTCTGAATCTGAAATGTCTGTTATTACTAAAAATAAACTACATTTAAATGATTTACATGACTCTGAAATCTCATTAATTGCAACAAGTGGTTCATTTAGTGATCGTACTTCAAAACTATTAACAGGTGAAGATGGTGAGCGTGCAGTACTCACTCGTTATAACTTCAATCCTGACGAAATTGCAAACTACAAGCAACAAATTTTAGATAAAAAAATATTATTAGTGGTCAATGCTGATATAACTTCTCATAAAGAAGTTGAAGAACATAACGCAGCATATAAAGAAGTAGACATTACACATTATTCAGAACAATCAAAAGGACCAAAATCATAATTGACAATAATCGTCATTTCACACTGTAGTTCATCATCCATGGACTACAGTTTTTTTAGGTTCTCTAACAAATTGGACTGATCCATAATTAATTTTTCAAGCCTCGTACCCCAACCCGCACGTTTAGAGCTAGTTAGATTTACAATCTTTACTAGCTCTTGCCCAACTTGCACTTATTGTAAAAATTCTTTGCTAAGAATTTTTCTGTGTTGGGTCCCTATGCAGTTGCACGAATAGTGATAACTGTAATCCTTTAAAGCAACTTAGATTTTAATCTTTAGTAGCTTTTATGCAATTGTTGCGTTAGCAACCAATTGTAATCCGTATATTTTTCTATGCTGGGTCCCTTGCCCAACTCGCATTGCTCTTTGAAACTGTTTCACAGTTTCTCTATGTTGGGTCCCTTGCCCAACTCGCATTGCTTGTTGAAACTGTTTCACAGTTTCTCTGTGTTGGGTCCCTACCTCAGGAGTCTTGGCTTTAAAATAATTTTTGTTTTAAATTAATCACTTTTTATTTATCAGTAATAAAAAATAGAGAACCTTTTTTATGAACCTTACTAGCAAAATCTATTGTCGTTATATGCTATAATATAACAAAAACTTCGGAGGTGACATGATGCAATTTAAAACAATCCACTCGGTAAAAGACCCACATTATAACGAAGCTTTGGCGCTCTATGACTCTAAACTTGATATTTCTTTAACTGAAGATAAATCTATTTTCAAGCGATCATTAGAAAATAATAAAACAGAAAATGATTATGTCTTTGTTGTTGGCCTTGAAGATAACCATGTCATTAGTTTGGCAACAGCACATTATGAAGCAACAACTAATTCAGCATTTCTTATATATTTGATTGCTAAAAATTTACCACATCATGATGACTTAATGACTGCAACGTTAGCGCAAGTTGAAAATGAATTAAATACGTTATCTAATATTGTCCATTCAAGAAATATTAACTTTTTAATGATGGAAGTACCTAAAGAACCTTTTGATTTAACAGAAGCTCAAAATCAAGTTATTGAAGATCGACGTCAATTTTTATATGAACATCAATTTAAACGCCAAAATGATATCGACTATATTCATCCAAATTATACATTTGATGATCAGGCTAAAGAAGTTGATTTATTTATTAAAACAAACATTGAACTTACTAAAGATATATACGGTGCAAGTATAAAATCAAATTACATTTTAAAATATGTCTTCGCCAATGGTATCTCTAGAGATATCATATATCCAATATTAGAAGCGATGGATTTGCGTAAACCTTTTTAGTCTAACTTGAAATCCCCTACAATAACGTTTAAACTATGGTTTGAGGTTAGACTGACGTTTCACTGCCCGTAGACAGACGTCATGATACATATAGTTTATCAAGAAAGGACTTTCAACTATGTTAACAAAAGAATTTGCCCAACGCGTCGAGCTAAGTGAAAAGCAAGTCCGTAAAATTGTGCAACACTTAGAAGAACGTGGCTATCAGTTAAGCAAGACAGAATACCGTGGTCGTGAAGCTACCGATTTTAAAGAAGACGATATTGAACTATTCAGAGATATCGCCGATAAAGTAAAACAAACAAATAGTTACGATTTAGCATTTGATGAACTTGAAAAAGAAAAGGATTTCTTACAAGTTATCGTTAAAAATGATGATAAACAATTACCAACTAATCAAAATATAGCACAATTAGTTGAAGATTTACGCAATGAAATTCAACAAATGCGCGATGAACGTCAATTGTTAGGACAAATGATGAATCAAGTCCATCAACAACAGCAAGAATTGAAAGAACTACAACACCAAATTACCACTAAACTTGATTCTAACACTGAGTCATTGAAAGCTATTCAAACATCTCAACATGAAATTAAAGAAGCTCAAGCGACACATTCTGAGGAATTAGCTAAAACAAGTCATACACTTGAAGAACAATCTAAGACTCAAGATACACACAAAATCAATCATGTTGATACATCTAATCATAATCAATATTCTAAGACAGACGATCAGCTAACTGAACAGTCACAAACTGCTGAAAGTCAAAAAGTTTCTAAAGAAGAACAACTGTCATCATCAGACGCAATTGCAGAAGCTTCAGTAGCTCAACATTCTGACGAAGCTATGACAGCAGCAGACGCTAGCGAACATCATGTTGATCACAATGCTCAACAACATGCTGAACAACAACTTGTTGAAGAACATGCTACAACAACAGAATCTTCAACGACGAATGATGACGCTGTAACTAAAACACCAAATAATAGTAACACTCATGAGGTAAATGAACCTCAACAACAATCACAGCACCAAGAGAAAAAAGGTTTCTTCGCACGTTTATTTAATCTTTAATAGTATTCCATATTTAATCAGTAAGGCGGTTTAACATTCGCCTTACTTTTTTTATGCTTCTTTTGAATCTTTTTAAATCCCCTCTTGAAAAGTCATTAAATAGATACTATCCTTATTACATATGTCGGAATTAAATATTTTTTAAGGAGAGTTAAACATGGGAACGCTATATACAGTTATTAATGTCATTGTCTTACTTATTTTTGTTATTGTCTTAAATGTTATGGCAAGAAAGCACGTTTCCTTCCCTAAACGTGTGTTTACTGCATTAGGTGTTGGTATCTTGCTTGGCGTCGTACTCCATTTAATATATGGTGTCAATTCAAACGTAATTGAAACTACAAGTGATTGGTACAGTATTATTGGTGAAGGTTATGTCGCCTTATTACAAATGATTGTTATGCCACTTATTTTTGTATCAATCGTCGCAGCCTTCAGTAAAATTCAAATTGGGGATAAATTTGCCAAAATCGGCAGTTTTATTTTTATGTTTTTAATTGGTACTGTCGCAATAGCTGCTATTGTAGGCATTTTATATGCTTTAATATTTGGTCTTGATGCTTCTACGATAGATTTAGGTAGTGCAGAGCATTCTCGTGGTAGTGAAATTGCTAAAGAGGCTAAAAATTTAACAGCAAGCACATTACCACAACAAATTTTAGAATTATTACCAAAAAATCCATTCTTAGACTTTACAGGTCAACGTACAACATCAACAATTGCAGTTGTTATATTTGCATCATTTGTTGGGTTTGCATATGTTAGAGTTGCACGTAAACAGCCTGAACACGGTGCTTTATTGAAAAAAGGTATCGATGCCGTTTATTCATTAATTATGGCTATTGTGACATTTGTTTTACGTCTAACACCATATGGTGTACTTGCAATCATGGCTAATACGTTAGCAACAAGTAATTTTACTGCTGTTTGGACGTTAGGTAAATTCTTATTAGCATCTTATGCAGCATTAATTACAATGTATTTAATTCATTTATTAATTTTAAGTATTTTAGGTATTAATCCTATACGTTATATGAAGAAAACTTTAGAAGTACTTATCTTTGCGTTTACATCACGTTCAAGTGCTGGATCATTACCTTTAAATGTTCAAACACAAACGAAAAGATTAGGCGTTCCCGAAGGTATTGCCAATTTTTCTGCAACATTTGGTTTATCGATTGGACAAAATGGTTGCGCAGGTATCTACCCTGCTATGTTAGCAATCATGGTTGCTCCTGTAGCAAATGTCGATATAGATTTTCAATTCATCGTTACATTAATTGCAGTAGTCATTATTAGTTCATTCGGTGTTGCAGGTGTTGGTGGCGGTGCTACCTTTGCTTCTATACTTGTATTATCAACTTTAAACTTACCAGTTGCTTTAGCCGGTGTACTTATTTCTGTTGAACCTATTATTGATATGGGTCGAACAGCATTAAATGTTAACGATTCTATGTTAGCTGGTACAGGTACTGCTAGATTAACTAAACACTGGGATAAAGAGACTTTCGATTCAGATGATTATGGCGAATTATCTGCTAACTAATATTTTATCCTTATCAACCAAATAATTATAAAAATAAAGCTATTTAAAACATACTAAGATTAGCTGTGAGGAAATCTATGACGATAGATTTTTTCACAGCTATTTTTTATAGTTGTAGAGAGAAGTAGACTGTGCAGGCTCTT
>NZ_PPQR01000073.1 GCF_002902085.1 Staphylococcus simiae | reverse complement strand
TTACCATCTTCATCTGCTGTTCCTGTCGCTGTTGTACCGTCTGGGAACGTTACAGTTACGGTTGAGTTTGGTTCAGCTTTACCTGTAATGGTCTTATCCTCACTTGTCACTGGGTTCACCGTTGGTGCTGTCGGCGCTGTTGTATCTGTCACTACAGTATTCGCTGGTTGTGATTCGTTACCTGCTTCATCCGTTGATGTTACTGGTAATGTCTCGCCGCCTTTTAAGTCAACATTGGTTGGAATATCTACGACATAATTTCCATCTTCGTCCGCTGTGCCTGTCGCTGTTGTGCCATCTGGGAACGTTACAGTTACGGTTGAGTTTGGCTCCGCTTTACCTGTAATCGTTGTATCTTCACTTGTCACTGGGTTCACCGTTGGTGCTGTCGGCGCTGTTGTATCTGTCACTACAGTATTCGCTGGAGCTGATACGTTACCTGCTTCATCGGTTGATGTCACTGGTAATGTCTCACCACCTTTTAAGTCAACACTTGACGGAATATCAACGACATAATTTCCATCTTCGTCCGCTGTTCCCGTTGCTGTTGTTCCATCTGGGAACGTCACGGTTATGGTAGCAAATGGTTCCGATTTACCAGTAATCGTTGTATCTTCACTTGTAACTGGGTTTACAGTTGGAGCATCTGGTGCTGTTTTATCTAATACTGTCGTACCAGACTCAACAGATTTATTACCTGCCGCATCTGTTGCTACAGCACTTAACTCTTCATCACCTTTTAAATCTATTGTATTAGGGATGTTTACTGTATAGTTTCCGTTCTGATCAGTAGTACCAGTTGCAGTAGTACCGTCTGGGAATGTTATTGTCACAGTTGAGTTAGGTTCAGCTTTACCAGTAATCGTTGTATCTTGACTGGTTACAGTATTGATTGTTGGCTCTGCTGGTGGTGTTACATCTACAACTGTTGTATTCGCACTCGTAGAAGTGTTACCTGCTTTATCTGTCGCTGTTACTGTAAGGTTTTCTCCACCTTTTAAATCAATATTAGTTGGAACAGCCACTCTATAACTACCATCAGTTGTTGTAATAGCTTGAACCGTTGTGCCATTTGGGAATGTCACTGTTACTGTTGAATTTGGTTCAGCTTTACCTGTAATTGTTGTATCTTCGCTCGTCACTCTATTCACTGTTGGTTGGTTTGGAGCAGTAGTGTCAACAACTGTTGTATTAGATTCTACAGATTTATTGCCTGCTGCATCTGTCGCCGTAGCTTTAATCACTTCGCTACCAGTTAAATCAAGTGAGCTTGGGATATTAACTGTATAATTGCCTGAACTGTCAGCAGTGGTAACTTGTGTTGTTCCATTTGGAAATATCACAGTCACTGTTGAATTTGGTTCGGCAGTACCTTTAACTGTTGTATCTTCACTTGTTACTCTGTTAATTACAGGTGCGTCAGGAGCAGTTGCATCTGTAACAGTTACGGTTGGTGAAACTGTACTTGTTTTACCATTTTTAGTAGCAGTTGATGTTAATTGCGTACCTGCCGTTAATGGCTTAGTTAACGTCAATGTTCCAGTAGTGCTATTAGCACCTAGCGTAACTGTACCTATGACATTATTATTATTATCTTTAACAGTAATTGTAGAACCTGCTGTACCACGTACACCAATGGTTGTGTCATTATCATCGACTGGGTCGATTAATGGTGCAGGAACAATTGTATTATCGATGATATTAAATGTGCTCGTTTCATCATTCGGATAGTTAGCAGCATCAATCGCTATAGTATATTGACCTGCTGCTGACTTAGGAATAGTCACTGTAAATGTACCATCACTATTAACAGCTGATGTACCTATCACTTGACCTGCTGGATTAATCACTTTAGCTGTTTGACTACCCGCATTCGGTTGCAATGGTACAGAACCACTTACTTTAGTGTCATTAATGGTGATATCAGCGACTTGTGGCGTACCTACTAATGGTGACGTTAAATATTTCTTAACTTCATCACCATCATTTTTACCATCACCATCTGTATCTGCATTATTTGGATCAGTTAATGATACGTCTCTTTCATAACTATCTAACAAACCGTCCTGGTCATAGTCTTGCAATCCTAATGACGTTGTTCCTAAAGTGTTATTAATTAATTTACCTGCATTATCAGTTAAATAACCTGCAAATGTAAAGTCTTCAAGACGGTCAGTAGTTGAAGTGATTAAGTTACCGTTACTATCATATTGTGCATCTTTAGTTAAAATGTTGTTGGGGCTTTGATTTAATTTAATAACAACTCGAATACCAACTGGCTCAGGTAAGCCATTATTAAATTCGATTAAATTATTTAAGTCACTCGCCGTAATCGTGCCATTACCGTTAGCATCAATTTTTAAATCAGCGACTTTATTAGAGGCGTTATACGTTTTATCAAACCCAGATAAACCATTATAGTCATACCTATCTAACTCAACGCTTTCAATAAATGGTATTAAATCTTTATCAATTTGATAATTGTAACTCCATTGTTTATTTTGTCCACCACCATAGCCAAATGTACCACTTTTAACAATTTGTTGGTCAACAATAATAGCCCCATTTGTTCCGACTGTAGTATCTAGTACAGCGGTACCACTACTCGCTCTAAATGCATCTGAATTTGCTGTTGATTTATTATTATTTAGAGCTGCTAAATCACTATCTGTACTTGTAAGGAAATAGCCACCACTTTCTGATGTACGGATAATAGTATTATTATTTGAATCTCTAACATATATTTGATAATTCAATTTATTGTTAGATAAATTACCAGCTTCATTTAAAATATTGCCTACTGTATCATCTAATTCGATACGACCATTCGTTGCTGAATATGTTTTTAAAATTTCAGCGCCACCAAATAAACCACCATTCGCACGAATGTAGTTAACTTCCCAAATATCAGATGGGTTACCATTATCATCTGTTAATCTTACAAATTCAACTGGCGTACTGCGTCCTGCTGGATTGACTGTAATTTTCGTCACATGATCAGCTATTTTTTCATCTAACTTCAAATCGATTTTATATCTTGAGCCAGAGTTTGAACCCGACATATAAGCATGTATGTCAAACGGAATGTAATTATTAGCTTTTGCTGCATCACTGTCTAAAGTTCCCGGCGCAAAAACAAGTGAACTAAAGGTATAGTTACTTGAATAACCTAATGATTTTTGAACATCTTCTGAGTCATTGACTGCTGCAGCAAACATTACTGGCGTTGCCATAGCTCTCATAAACGTTCTTACTCTTGGTGCTGTAGCTAATGTTTCCGTACTTTGTTGTTTATTTGCTAACTCAATTAACGCTGCTTGTAATACCGCTTGGTTAATTTCTTCATCAGAGGCTTTATTAAAATTAACATCCGTATTGTTTAAAATATCTTTAGCTTCTGATTCAGAAACATGCTCTTTTAAAAATGAATTTACAGCTGTAGCTTTATCTTTAGATTTAGCTAATTTTTTAGCTAGTTCTGTATTGTTTGTTGATGTTGTATCATGTTTTGATGCAACTTTTTTAGCAGTTTTATTACTTTGTTGCTTAGTAGCCTTATTGTCCTTTTTAGTTTTTGTGTTTTGTGCTACTTTTTTATCAGATTTAGCTTTAGTTGTGTTGCTACTTTTGACTACTTTTCCGCCTTTAGTTGAGGCTTTTTTATCAGTAGTTACATCAGCTTTGTTATCGTTTTCATCAACTTTGGTAGTTTCCCTATCTCTCGCCTTTGAAGCTTTATGCTGCTCACTTGTTTTAGTTGTATCTTGTGTTGCTTGTTTATCATTTGTTGTCTCATTCTTATTCGTTGCTGAATCTTTTTCATTTTGTGTGGTCTTGTCAGTTGAGGTTGTATCTTGTGTAGCATGATTATCTGTTGTGTTATCAATTGTGCTTTGATTTGTACTTGAGGATTCTTGTTTAGAAGTTTTATCCGAAGAAGTTGTATCTTGTTCAGCTGATTCGGTACCCTCTTTATCATCAGTATTTGTCGTAGTCATTTCATTTGAAGTACCTGCTGAGTTTGGTTCTACAGTCGTAGTCGTTTCTGTTGAAGTTGTTGTTGCTTTATCTTTGTTATTTGTAGCTGAACTATCAGTTAACTCAGTTATATCTACTGGTTCACTCTTATCTTTACTACCATCTTTATTTTGAGTAGAACTGTTATCTAGTTCATCTGCTTTGGCTACATTTTCTACGCCAAATACTAAAGTAGCACCTATTAATAACGATGCAGTACCTACAGTAAATTTTCTTATAGCGTATTTATTTAATCTATTCGGTAAAAATCCTTGTTTATTCTTCATTCATGAATCACCCCATATATTTTGCACAATTTTAAAATTGTATATACATATAATACATAACTAATTATACTTTTACAAATATAGCAAAACTATATATTTCAGCATTTTAAATCATTATGAATTTTGAATTATTTTGTCTTAATTGCAATTATTTATCCTTTTTTTAAAAATTCAATTGAAGATTTCATCAAATAAATTAGTTGTCTATAAAATCTATCTCTAAATCCAATTAAAGATTACTTTTAAAAATTCATGTGTCTTATCAATTTAATTTAAAATTGTGCATTTCATACATTTCTCTAACCTAGCTATCCATTCACTAAACATCTTTAGAAAAACTCATTATTGTAAAATGTTAATTTGTGTTCAGTGTTATAAGTAGAAAAATGTTTTTCATCTTTTATATGTATTGATTTCTACAGACAAAGGAAACTTCGCTAAAAAGCATGCTATGTTAAATATGGTGCAATTGGTAATAACTGTCTGGATAATAAAGGTTCTCTAACAAATCGGACTGATACATAATTAAATTTTCAAGCCTCGCACCCCAGCTTGCACATTATAGTAAAAATTCTGTTGACAGAATTTTTCTTTGCTGGGGCCCCAATGC
>NZ_PPQR01000072.1 GCF_002902085.1 Staphylococcus simiae | reverse complement strand
CCACTTACACTATTTGTCACTGGTTGACCACTGTTATCTTGACTATCGATAACGATATTGTCGATTGGTGTGTTCACTTCTTTTATTTGATCATCAATCGCTTTCACCGTTGGTGCTGTCGTATCCACTACTGTAATTGTGAATTTCGTCTCTGTTGTGTTGCCTTCGGCGTCTGTTGTCGTTACAGTCACTGGGTATGTGCCTACCGTCGTTGGACTACCACTAATTGTGTTAGTCGCTTCATCAAACGTTACGCCATTCGGTAAGCCGCTCACACTGTTTGTTACTGGTTGACCACTATTGTCACTTCCATCAATAACAATGTTATCGATTGGTGTATTAACTTCTTTCGTTTGATCGTTAATCGCTTTCACCGTTGGTGCTGTTGTGTCTACCACTGTAATTGTGAATTGTGTTGTTGTTGTATTTCC
>NZ_PPQR01000071.1 GCF_002902085.1 Staphylococcus simiae | reverse complement strand
CAGCAGATTATTTAAAACAATCACCGTATGCTTCACTACCCAAACATCTAATGATGGATGAGTTTAAAAGTGTCAAGAACGTTTCGGGTCATATGAGCTTTATATTCGCTGATGCAGAAACACATCAAATTATAGATGTTGTTGAAGATCGTCGACTTCAATCACTCAAAAATTATTTTTACCGCTTTTCTTTAAAAGATAGACAGCAAGTAGAGACAGTCACTATCGATATGCATGAACCTTATATGACTTTAATAAAAAAACTATTTCCAAACGCTAAAATTATTATCGATCGTTTCCATATTGTTCAACTATTAAATCGAGCTTTAAATAGTATTCGTGTAGCCGTTATGA
>NZ_PPQR01000070.1:7847-101973 GCF_002902085.1 Staphylococcus simiae | reverse complement strand
CACCTGTTCCCATGCCGAACACAGAAGTTAAGCTCCTTAGCGCCGATGGTAGTCGGACTTACGTTCCGCTAGAGTAGGACGTTGCCAGGCAAATAATTAATTATTATTCCACAGTAGCTCAGTGGTAGAGCTATCGGCTGTTAACCGATCGGTCGTAGGTTCGAGTCCTACCTGTGGAGCCATGGCTCCTTGGTCAAGCGGTTAAGACACCGCCCTTTCACGGCGGTAACACGGGTTCGAGTCCCGTAGGAGTCATTATTTTGGAGAATTAGCTCAGCTGGGAGAGCATCTGCCTTACAAGCAGAGGGTCGGCGGTTCGAACCCGTCATTCTCCACCATTTTGATTAATTTAATATGTCGGAGGGGTAGCGAAGTGGCTAAACGCGGCGGACTGTAAATCCGCTCCTTCGGGTTCGGCAGTTCGAATCTGCCCCCCTCCACCATCTATAATTGGGCTATAGCCAAGCGGTAAGGCAACGGACTTTGACTCCGTCACTCGTTGGTTCGAATCCAGCTAGCCCAGCCATTAGAGCCATTAGCTCAGTTGGTAGAGCATCTGACTTTTAATCAGAGGGTCAGAGGTTCGAATCCTCTATGGCTCACTGCTAACACTTTCCTTTTGGAAAGTGTTTTTTGTTTGCTCTAAAAGTTAAAATGTTACCTAAATTTGAAGCACAAACCATTATAGAGCGCATCAAGGGTCTTTGCTACAAAATGGTTATAGGGCAATAATTTATAATCATAGTTAGACATAGAGAGGTGATGTGACATATAGCAAATTCATTAATATTTTGATTTTTATAGATTACTTTTGAAACTCTATGACAACTCATTAAAGGTCAACGACCTTAAAATAAGTGCTTGAATTATGTAAGCGTATACATTAATCTAATATTATATACATATTATTTGAGGTGTTTATTATGACAAGAGCTATAGATATTATTGGTGTACCATCAACTTTTGGTCAAAGAAAACTTGGAGTTGATTTAGGTCCAACAGCAATAAGGTATGCTGGATTGTTATCACGTTTAAAACAATTAGATTTGGATATTGAAGATAAAGGAGATATTGACGTTCCTCTAGTTGATGTTGAAAAATTTCACAGCAATCAAACAGGTATGCGTAATTTTCAAGAAATTATAGAAGTTACTAATAACTTAAATAATAAAGTATCAGAGTCCATAGAAAATAATAGATTTCCATTAATTTTAGGTGGAGATCATTCTATTGCAATCGGCTCTATCTCAGGAGTTAGTAAACATTATAATAACCTTGGTGTCATTTGGTATGATGCTCATGGCGATTTAAATGTGCCTGAAGAATCACCATCTGGAAATGTTCATGGTATGCCTTTGAGAATACTTACAGGTGAAGGACCTGATGAACTAGTTAATATCAACGGTTATGGAGTTAAAGTTAAAACAGATAATATCGTTCTTATCGGAATGAGAGATTTAGATTATGGTGAAAGACAATTTATTAAAGATAAAAATATAAAGACATTTACAATGGCAGATATTGATAAATTAGGTATACAAGCAGTCATTGAAAATGCTTTGGAATATTTAAAATCACGTAATATAGATGGGTTACATTTGTCGTTAGATGTTGATGCCCTTGATCCAATAGAAACACCTGGCACAGGAACGAGAGTCATGGGAGGACTTACATATAGAGAAAGTCATTTTGCTTTAGAGATACTACATCAATCTAACTTAGTATCATCTATGGATATAGTTGAAGTTAATCCTTTGATTGATCAAAACAATTGTACTGCGGAACAAGCTGTTTCATTATTAGGTACATTTTTTGGTGAAACATTATTATAATAAAGTTGAAACGTCTAAAGTTATATTATATGACTTTAAACGTTTTTTAAATTGCTAAATTAATAAAATTCTAATTTTTAAAATGTGTTCGTATGACAGTGATATAAATCATTGGTATAATAGATATTATGGAAAAATATTACCCGGAGGAGATGTTATGGATTTTTCCAATTTTTTTCAAAATCTTAGTACTTTAAAAATTGTAACAACTGTACTTGATTTACTTATCGTTTGGTATGTACTTTATCTTCTCATTACTGTTTTTAAGGGAACTAAAGCAATACAGTTACTTAAAGGTATTTTAGTAATTGTTATAGGCCAACAAGTTAGTATTATTTTAAATCTAAATGCGACATCGAAACTGTTTGATATAGTCATACAATGGGGTGTATTAGCTTTAATAGTTATATTCCAACCAGAAATTAGAAGGGCATTAGAACAGTTAGGTAGAGGAAGTTTCTTAAAGAGATATACAACGAATACTTATAATAAGGATGAAGAAAAATTAATTCAGTCTGTCTCTAAAGCTATACAGTACATGGCAAAGAGACGCATAGGTGCTTTAATTGTCTTTGAAAAGGAAACTGGTTTACAAGATTACATTGAAACAGGTATAGCAATGGATTCAAATATTTCTCAAGAATTATTGATTAATGTATTTATTCCTAATACCCCGCTACATGATGGTGCAATGATTATTCAAGGTACAAAAATTGCAGCAGCAGCAAGTTATTTACCATTATCTGATAGTGCTAAAATTTCAAAAAGTTTAGGTACTAGACATAGAGCGGCAGTTGGTATTTCAGAAGTATCAGATGCATTTACAGTTATAGTATCTGAAGAAACTGGAGATATCTCTGTTACATTTGATGGTAAATTACGACGAGAAGTTTCTAATGAAGTATTTGAAGAGTTGCTTACTGAACATTGGTTTGGCACACACTTTCAAAAGAAAGGTGTGAAGTAATATGTTAGAAAGTAAATGGGGCTTACGTTTTATTGCCTTGCTATTAGCACTATTTTTCTTTTTATCTGCTAATAATGTTTTTGGTAATATTTTTAATACCGGTAATATTTCTCAAAAAACGAATAAGACAATTCAAGATGTGCCAGTTGAAATTTTATATAATACTAAAGAACTTCATTTAACTAAGGCACCTGAAACAGTTGATGTAACAATATCAGGCCCACAATCTAAAATTATCAAGATAGAAAATCCAGAAGACTTGAGAGTCACTGTAGATTTATCAAATGCCAAAGCAGGTAAATATCAAGAAAAATATCAGGTTAAAGGTTTAGGAGATGAAATTCGCTACTCTGTAAAACCTAAAGTAGCCAATATTACTTTAGAGGATAAGGTTACTAAAAATATGACAGTTCAACCTGATGTTAGTACAGATGATATTGATCCACTTTATACAATTAAGAAACAGGAAGTTTCACCACAAACTGTTAAAGTTACTGGTGGTAAACAACAATTGCAAGATATTGCATATTTAAAAGCAACATTTAAAAATCACAAAGACATTAATAGTGATACAAAAGATAATGCTGAAATAACAGCACTAGATAAAAATTTAAATAAAATAAATGTATCGATTCAACCTAATGATGTTAATTTGAAAGTTTTAGTTGAACCTTTTAGCAAAAAAGTTAAGCTACATGTTAAACAAAAAGGTAGTTTAGCTGATGGTAAAGAATTAAGTTCTATCGATTTAGATGATAAAGAAATCGAAATTTATGGTAGTCGTGATGACTTACAAAATATAAGTGAGGTAGATGCAGAAGTAGACTTAGACGGTATATCAGAATCTACTGAAAAAACAGTACGTATAAATTTACCGGATAATGTGTCGAAAGCAGATCCAAGTGAAACAAAAGCTTATATTAACGTTAAATAAGTCGAATATTCTAAAGGAGAGTAAAGACAATGGGAAAATATTTTGGAACAGATGGAGTAAGAGGAGTAGCTAACCAAGAATTAACACCAGAATTAGCATTCAAATTAGGTAGATACGGTGGTTATGTATTAGCACACAATAAAGGTGAAAAACATCCTCGTGTTCTTGTAGGTAGAGATACACGTGTTTCAGGTGAAATGCTTGAATCAGCATTAATAGCTGGCTTAATTTCAATCGGTGCTGAAGTCATGCGCTTAGGTATTATATCTACACCTGGTGTTGCATACCTAACAAAAGAAATGGGTGCAGAACTAGGAGTAATGATTTCTGCATCACATAATCCAGTAGCAGACAATGGCATTAAGTTTTTCGGTTCAGATGGATTCAAATTATCAGATGAACAAGAACATGAAATTGAAGAATTATTAGATCAAGAAAATCCAGACCTACCTAGACCAGTAGGCAATGAAATTGTACATTATTCAGATTATTTTGAAGGTGCACAAAAATATTTAAGTTATTTAAAATCAACAGTTGATGTTAATTTTGAAGGTTTAAAAATAGTCTTAGATGGTGCCAACGGGTCTACATCATCATTAGCGCCATTTTTATTTGGGGATTTAGAAGCAGATACTGAAACAATTGGCTGTAACCCTGATGGCTATAATATTAATGAACAATGTGGCTCAACACATCCTGAAAAATTAGCTGAAAAAGTATTAGAAACAGGTAGTGATTTTGGCTTAGCATTTGATGGCGATGGAGATAGAATCATAGCTGTTGATGAAAAAGGTCAAATTGTTGATGGAGACCAAATTATGTTTATTATTGGTCAAGAAATGCATAAAAACCAAGAACTAAATAATGACATGATTGTGTCAACTGTCATGAGTAATTTAGGATTCTATAAAGCTTTAGAACGTGAAGGTATCAAATCTAATAAAACTAAAGTTGGCGATAGATATGTAGTTGAAGAAATGCGCCGAGGAAATTATAATCTTGGTGGTGAACAATCTGGTCATATTGTTATGATGGATTATAATACTACAGGTGATGGTCTATTAACTGGTATTCATTTAGCATCAGTGATTAAATTAACAGGTAAAACTTTAAGTGAATTAGCTGCACAAATGAAAAAATATCCTCAATCTTTAATCAATGTTAGAGTAACGGACAAATATCGTGTTGAAGAAAATATAGATGTTAAAGAAGTAATGACTAAGGTAGAAGTTGAAATGAATGGAGAAGGTAGAATTTTAGTTAGACCTTCCGGAACAGAACCATTGGTAAGAGTAATGGTAGAAGCAGCTACAGATGAAGATGCAGAAAGATATGCGCAACAAATTGCAGATGTAGTTAAAGAAAAAATGGGACTTGAAAATTAAGCGTAGATAAATCATGCTTGATTGTTTAGTAATACTGATATAGTAAATTAAACATAATATCTTTGAATCAAAGATAGCAATAACATAAGTGGAACAAAAATCAATTTAGCTATTGAATTTTGTTCCACTTTTTATATCTTAAAATGAAAAACATGATTAACGAAGCAGTAATAAAAAATTCATAATAGTCATCATTATTTAATATAAGATACACTAGTATTCAATATATATTGATGATAAAATTAATAAGAAATAAATAGTATTGTTTTGTTATTATATTTTCTGACGCGCAATCTATTTATCATTAGCTAATTGATTAAGCACATCATTGACAACGAGAATTTCACAACTAGGAGGATGACTTAATGAATCTATTCAGAGAACAAAAATTTAGTATCAGAAAATTCAATGTTGGTATATTTTCAACATTAATTGCAACAGTAACCTTTATAACTGCTAATACATCTCATGCATCTGCAGCTGAACAACCATCAAACGCTAATCAATTAGATAATACAGTAACTGTCCAACCAGTAAATGGGACACAAGCAGGAAATGTAACATCACCAAATACTGTGCAATCATCAACTGCTACTACTGCTCAATCATTAAATAACAATGGTAATAATGCTGTATCTAATGGTGGAAACCAAGTAGCACAAACTAATAAAAATGATAATGCTGTTAATACAACAACAGGACAAAATGACACTCAAAACCTAAGATTAGCAGCTCAAGGTGATCACGATAAAGTTCTAAAACGTCGTAAACGTGATGTAGGAGCTAATCCAGCTGCGCCAAACAATGCAGCACCTGCAGCACCAAACAATGCGGCTTCACCAGCACCTAATGCTGTAGCGCCCACAGCTCCTGCAGCACCAGTGCCACCTAAAGTTCAACAACAAGATCCGAATGAAAATAATACTGGCCAAGGTAGCATCAACACAGTATTAACATTTGATGATCCTTCTATCGTTACGGATAAAGACAGAAATAATCCTACAGTTACAATTAAAGATAATGTAGATGGTTATACTTTAGTTGATCATGGTAAAGTCGGATTTGTGAATTCAAATCTAAGAAGAAGTGATATGTTTGATAAACATAGTCCACAAAACTATCAAGCGTCTGGTAATGTATTAGTTCTAGGAAGGGTAAAAGCTGACAATAATAATGACCATGGAGATTTTAACGGTATCTCCAAAGAGGTTAATGTTAAACCAGGTTCTGAATTAGTTGTAGATTTTACAACTATGCAAACAAATAGCAAACAAGGTAGTACTAATTTTGTTATTAAAGATGCTAAAAATGATACAGAATTAGCGAAAGTCAATGTTGGAACTAGAGGCGTATCACATTTATTTAAAGTTCCAGTAGACGTTGATCATTTAGCATTACAATTTTTACCAGATAATGCAGCAGTAGCTGACGCAACTAGAATTACAACAAACAAAGATGGCTATAAATATTATTCATTCATTGATAATGTAGGATTACATTCAGGATCACATTTATATGTGAAACAAAGAGAATTAAATCCAACAGCAACAAATCAAAAAGACTATGTCATCAATGCTGAAATTGGAAATAATGGTAATTACGGTGCATCATTAAAAGATGGTCAATTTGTATATTCTGTTACTTTACCTCAAGGTGTATCATATGTAGCTAATTCATTATCAACATCATTCCCTGTTGGTAATAATGATAGTACTAAACTATTACCAATGGCTGAACAATATGATAAGACAACTAATACTGTTACCTTTACGAGTAAAGGTGTAAGAACAGAGAACAATACACATACTAAAGAAGTATTATTCCCTGAAAAGTCACTTAAACTAACTTATAAAGTGAATATTGATAATGTTCCAACACCACAACAAATTCATTTTAATGATAAATTAACGTATCAAACAGCTGCAGATGTCTTAATGAATGCTGCGAATAGCCCTGTAGTAACATTAGTAACTGATCCTTATACAACTGATGTAGTCATGAATAAAGAAGCACTACAAGCTCAAGTAGACCAAGCAATTGATGCGAATCAATATACAGCTGGTTCTATCGCTGAATATAACAAGCTTAAAGAACAAGCTACTCAAGTGTTAAATGAGGAACAAAATAATGTGCCTTTAGATCAACGTAAATCACAAGCAGCAATTGATCAATTAGTACAAGAATTAAAAGATAAATTAGTTGAAAAACAACCTGCAATTACTGAATTAGACAATAAAGCGCAACAAATGATTACGACAAATAGTCAAAATAATCAATTGACTCAAGAAGAGATTGCAGATATTACAACTAAAATTAATAATGACAAACAAGCAGCTATCAATCAAATTGACCAACAAACGACTGCTGCAGGTGTAACAACTGCCAAAGATGCAGGGTTAAATGCTTTAGCTGCAGATGTTGCAGTGCCAACAGTCAAACAAGCTGCTAAAAATGCTATTATCAAAGCAGTTGCTAAACGGAAACAAGAGATTAAAAAATTAACAGCACCTGTTCAAGAAGAAAAAGACGTTGCTAATGCAACAATTGGTAATATAGAAGTTAATGCGTTAACTACACTTAATAGTACGAATACTAACGAAGCGGTTGAGACTTTAAAAGATAACACAATAAATAATATTAATAATGTGGTACCAGATTCATATGTTAGAACGAATGCAATCGACGCAATCAATGAAGCTGCAACAAATCAACAAGAAGTTGTTAATAATAGCAAAGAATCCACTGATAGTGAAAAAGCGATAGCTATTGCTGAGATTGATAAAGCAAAAGAAGCAGCGCTTAAAGCAATTGAAACGCCAACAACGAGACAAGATGTTAACAACACTAAAGATGCAGAACTTGCGAAAATCAAAGCAATTACGGCAGCAACAACTATCAAAACGAATGCTAAAACTGCTGTAGAACAAGCAGCAACACAGCAAATACAAAGTAATAATAATGCTACTGCTCAAAATGCTACAACAGATGAAATTACAGCAGCGAATGAAGAAGTAGAACAAGCTAAACAAGCAGCACTTGATGCTATTACTGAAGCGCAAACGGATCAAGAAGTTGAAACAGCTAAAAATAATGGTATCCAAGCAATCAATAGCAGTACACCAGATATAAATGCGAAACAAAATGCTAAAACAGCTGTTGATGAGGCTTATACTACACATAAACAAGAAATAACAGACAACCAAAACGCCACAACAGAAGAAAAAGCAGCAGCAATTACTGACTTAGATAATAAAAAACAACAAGCTGATACTAACATTGATCAAGCACAATCAAATGCTGAAGTTGAAACAGCTAAAACAAATGGTATAAATGAAATTAACCAAGTACAACCTGCAACTCAATATAAAGCAGCAGCTAAGACTGCTGTAGAACAAGCAGCAACTCAAAAAAATAATGACATCGATCAAGATAATGCAGCAACAACAGATGAAAAAGATGCAGCAAAAGCAAAAGTTCAACAAGCTGTAACAGAGGCAAATGAAGCAATAGAACAAGCTGCAGCACAAGCAGATGTAGACAACGCTAAGACAACACACATTCAAAATATTAATAATGTGCAAGCTGAGCATCAAGTTAAAACAAATGCTAAAGCTGATATTGATCAAAAAGTACAAGAACAACAAACAGCTATACAAAATAATAATGCAGCTACTACTGAAGAAAAAGCAGCTGCAGAACAACAACTACAAGCTGCAAAAACAGCTGCAGATAATGCCATTGATGCAGCACAATCAAATCAAGATGTAGATAATGTTAAAGCTGCAGAAATTGCTAAAATAACTGCTATTCAACCAGCAACAACGATTAAATCTACAGCTAAACAAGCTATTCAAACTAAAGCGGAAGAACGTAAAGCTCAAATTGCAGCTACAGCTGATATCACTGCAGAAGAAAGAGATGCAGCAGACCAACAAGTTGATGCCGCAGTACAACAAGCTGATACGGCAATTGATAATGCAGCATCACAAACAGATGTAGAAACTGCTAAAACAAATGGTGAAAATGCGATTGCTCAAGTACAACCAACTGTTACTAAGAAAAATGATGCAAGAACTGCACTAGATAATCAAGCAAACACTAAAAAACAACAAATTCAAGGTTTAGCTGATGCTACAACAGAAGAAAAGACTGCAGGTGAAGCATTAGTTGATGGCGAAGTAACTAAAGGTAAAGCAGCAATAGATCAAGCAACAACTAATGCACAAGTAGATACAGCACAACAAAGTGCTACAGATGCAATTAATAACTTACAACCACAAGTACGTAAGAAACGTGATGCATTAGCAGAAATTACGCAGCAACAAAATAGTCAAACAGCAGAAATCAATAATAATGCTGATGCCACAACAGAAGAAAAAGAAGCAGCACTTCAACAGTTACAACAAGCTGTAACAAAAGCTAATAACGATATTAATGCAGCAACAACAGATGCTGATGTCGACACTGCTAAAACAACTGGATTAGCTGACATTTCAGCTGTTCAACCAGCAACAACAACTAAAACAGCTGCTAAAAACGATTTGGCACAAGCTGCTACAGCAAGACAACAAACTATTGAAGCTGATAATTCAGCAACAACAGAAGAAAAAGCAGCAGCTACAGAATTAATTAATCAGGCTAAAGAACAAGGTGATTTAGCAATTCAAAATGCAGCTACTGCTCAAGAAGTTAGTGCTGCCAAAGATGAAGCAATTAACAATATTAATGGTATTAATGCAGATACGACAATTAAAGATTATGCTAAGACAGAAATTAATAATCGAGTTAATAGAAAGCGTGTAGAAATTCAAAATGACTCTAATGCCACAACAGAAGAAAAAGCTACAGCAACACAACAACTAGATGGACAACAAGCAACTATTATCCAATCAATTACTAATGCTAATTCAGTAGAAGAAGTTAATGCAGCTAAAGATAAAGGATTGCAAGATTTAGATAATATTAATGCGGCACATGATATTAAAACTGCAGCAAAAGATGAAATTAAACAAACTTTAGTAAATAAAGCAGATCAAATATCAAAAACAGCTGATATTACAACTGAAGAAGCGAATGAAGCTGCTAGTCGTGCTAGTCAAATATATGTCGATGGTATAAACAAAATTAATGCAGCAAACTCAACGCAAGAAGTGAATGCAGCGAAAGATGCTATTAATCAAGAAATCAATGCAGTACAACCAACTGTAACGAAAAAGGCAACTGCTAAGAATTCATTAGATACAGTTGCTAATAATAAAAAAGCTGACTTAGATCAAACACCAAACGCATCAGCAGCTGATATTGCAAATGCTAAGCAACAAGTTATCGACTTATTAAACGGAGCTAAAGAAAAAATTAATCAAGCACAAGCAAATGCTGATGTAGATGCTATTGTTGCAGATGCCACTAATCAAATTCAAGCTGTTAAAACACTTAGCACAATTAAAGCAGATGCTATTGCAGATATTGAAAATGCTTATAATCAAAAAGTTGCAGATATTGAAGCGGCAATTAATAGTACTGCAAGTGAAGTAAATCAAGCGAAACAACAACTAGATAATTTAAAACAACAAGATATTCAAAAAATTAATCAAGCGACAACTGCAGAAGATGTCGCAACTCAAAAAGATGAAGGTATTACTAATATTAATGGTTTCGAACCACAATTCACTAAAAAACAAACTGCAACTGATGATCTTTACCATGCTGCCGATCAAAAAAATGATCAAATTTTAGAAAATGATCACGCTACTCAAGAAGAAAAACAACAAGCAGCAAATGATGTAGAAGCGATTGTTCAAGATACATTAGAAAAAATTAATAATGCAGCAGATGATAGTGATGTAGATGAAGCATTGTCTCAAGGTAAAGCAGCTATTGCAGCTATTCAATTAGCAACAATAAATAAAGTTGATGCGACAAAAGCAATTGATACGAAAGCAGATGAAATTAAAGCAGAAATAAATGATAATGATGCTTTAACTGATGAAGAAAAAGCTTCATCATTAGCATTAGTAAAACAGTATAGCGATGATGCACTAGCTAAAATTAATGCAGCAACAACAGATGATGCCGTTGATAAAGCTAAACAAGATGGACTTGTAGCATTAGATAATATTCAAGTAGAAGATACACATAAACAACAAGCTATTGATGAACTTGAATCATTACTTGATCAATTAGAAGCAACAGCTAACAATAATGACAATGCAACTACTGATGAAAAAGAAGCTTATACAAATGCGTTAGAAGGCATTTTATCTACAGCAACTGATAATATAAATGCACAAACTACTAATGCTGGTGTGGACAAAGTTAAAGACGAAGCTAAAGCAGAAATCACGAAACAAAACTTTGACTACCATGCTAAACAAAATGCTACAAATGAAGTAAATAAAGCAATAGAAAGACAAAAAGAAGACATTAAAAATACGCCAAATGTTTCTGAACAATCAAAACAAACGGCATTGCAAGATTTAGCTAGAAGCGGTGAAAGATTTACAAAAGATCTAGCTAAAGCTAAAACAGATGCCGAAGTTACAGAGCTTCAAAATGCAACAATTCATTCAATTGAAGCAATTATTCCATTTGATGAAACTAATAATGGCACACAACCAAACAATAATACTAACCCGACACCAAATGATAATGGAGCTGTGGCACCAGATAATAACGGAAACGCACAACCAAATAACAATGATGTAGCATCAACTAATAACACTAATACAACAACACCGGATAATAATGGAACAGGTCAACCAAATAATAGTAGTGTTGAACAACCAACTAATACACCAACAAATAAACCGACTGATACTACAGAAGTGAAACCAACAGATAAACCGGATCCTAATGCAGCAACAACACCGAATAATAGTGGAACTGAACAACCAAGTAATAACGAAACAAATAAACCAGATCCAAAAGACCCTGAGAAACCAGGTAAAGGTCCTAAGAAACCAAGTAAAGATCCTGGCAAACAAGGTAAAGGCCCTAAGAAACCAGGTGAGGGCCCTGACAAATCAGGTAAAGACCCGGGTAAACAAGGTAAAGTAGATACAGGTGGCAACACTGGAAACGGAAATGGCGAACCTGGTAAACAAGGTAAAGCTGATGACAACATAGGAAGTGGCGACAACACTACTCACAAAACAACTGTAACTGACAAAACAGAAACAAAAGACAAAGTGAAACGAGAGAAAAAAGAATTGCCTAAAACTGGTGTGACATATACTGATGATTTACCTTATGCAGAGTTAGCACTTGGTGCTGGAATGGCATTCTTAATAAGAAGATTTACAAAAAAAGACGAACAATCAGAAAAGTAAACCTACAATTGAATAACTAAATAGTTTGATAGTACAACAATGGAAAAGCTATAGTTAAAGTGTCCTAGACGAAGCTTATTCATTCAACTGTAAGGTTCGATGACGTGATCACTCACGCTATAATATCGCACTGTGTCAATCAAACCAGAACCAAACTTAGATAAACTTGAGACAAAAAAAGTCTTCCCAAGTATCATAATCACGATACTCAGGAAGACCATGTCTCAAGTTTTTTTATTATAAATTGTTGTATGCTTCAATAATTTCATCAGCAAGGGCATCATCAACTTTAGCATATTCTTTTAAGAAAGCTTTTTGACCATGTTCACTAATATAATTATTTTTCTCAACTGTTTCTTGATCAGCTTTATCATCATATTTTAATAATAATGCTGCGGTATTTAATAAACCAGTACGTTCTAAATCGTTGTTGTACAGATAAGTTAATGGTTTAATAATTCTATCTTTAGGACCAATTTTACGCAATGTTCCACGACCTACACGTGTCACTTCATCTGATAAGTAAGAATTGTTAAATCGACCGATAATTTTCTCAACATAAGCAGCTTGTTCTTGTTCAGTGAAATCAAATTGGTCTGTAATATATTTACTAGTTTCAGCTAATACACGACGTAAACCTGCTTCAATTGAACTATCTTCCACTGCATCTAAAATCGTAGCTTTACCTTCAAATTGACCTGCATAAGCTAAGAAGGCATGTCCAGTATTAACAGTTAATAATTTACGTTCAATATAAGGCGTTAAATCTTCTACATATTTAATATGTTCTAATTCTTTGCCATACCATGCATCTTTTTCAATAACCCATTCATAGAAAGGTTCAACCATCACGTCTAAAATGTTGTCATTTTTTTGTAATGGCACAATTCTATCTACAGCAGAGTTAGCGAAATGGATGTTATCACCTAATGGACCAGTGATATCAAGAATGGCTTTTTTCAGTGTATCAGTTGCCATAATCGCATTTTCACATGCGACAATATTAACGTGATTCTTTTTCTCTTTTAAGTATGGTGCAAATGATTTGGCAATAATTGGTAAAATATTAACACCAACAGCTGTAGTGATAATGTCTGCTTCAAGAATGGCTTGTTTTAACTCTTCTGATGGTTGTCCAGAATTAATAGCATCTACATTATTAACACGTGTCGTCGTTTTTGATTCATCTGCTAAGATAACATCATATTCATGTTGTTCTTGTAACGCTTCAATAATTTCAGCATTGACATCAGCGAAAGTAACTTTAATATTATTATCTGCTAGAATATAGCCAATAAATCCTCGACCAATATTACCAGCACCAAAATGTACTGCTTTCATTATGCATCTGCCTCCTCAAATACTTGTTTGATTTCGTCTGCAGATTTTGCATTAATAATACGATCAACATTTTCTTCTTCACTAAAAGTAATAGCGATTTTAGAAAGTAGGTCTAAATGTTCACCATCTTTACCAGCGATACCAACAACAACTTTAACTTCTTCGCCATCCCAATCAACGCCTTCTGGGATTTGTAATAAAGTTAAACCAGATTGTAATACACTTGATTTTGCTTCGTCAGTACCGTGAGGGATTGCTAAGCCGTTACCCATAAATGTTGTAACTACTTGTTCACGATCTTTCATAGCTTGAATATAACTTTCAGTAACTGCACCACTATCAACTAATGCTTGTCCTGCTTTTTCGATAGCTTCGTTTTGGTTTGCTACGTTAACGTTTAAAAAGATATTGTCATTACTAAATAATTCACTCATGTTTAATACACTCCTAAATAAATTGTTTTTTAATATGATTTAAAAATTTGTTTCTTAGTATTGTTTCGAATTCCTGTGGTTTTTGCATAAATTTATCAATGTTTTCTAATTCCATACTTAAAACTTCTGAAAAGTCATTGATTAAAGTAGCCATAAATCCATTATCAGGAATAAACATACAAATAAGATATTTAATTGTAACTTTGTCATTTTGAATATTATGCAACTCCAGTGGCTCATCTAAAATGGTAATAAAAATGATAGGCTTTTTGATTAAATCATTTTTTAAATGTGGCAGTAGCACTGGATAAGGGTGCAGTATCCAACCTGGATTATCTGCAAAATGTTGCTGTAATAGTTCAGCGAATGACTGTTGATCTTCAATAATGTGCTGACCATATAAATAATCAGTAATATAATGATGCCAATCTTTAACAGAGTTATATTCTATTTTCACCGAATCAATTAATTCTAAACCTGCACGCATATGATCAATAAGTTGATCTGGATGTTGCACTGTAGCTTCCTCTTGTTCGATAGGATGACTATGTTGAGATACTTGAGTATTTAAAAAGCTCGCAACATAGGGAATATCACTATCAGGTAATAATGGATTAACAGTTAAATATGGCAAAGTGATATCTAAATTAACCGTTGATATAATACCATCAAACGTTGTTAAGTTTAAATTATTCAAATCGCTAACTGAAGCTTGAGTAATGCGTTCAATTTCGCTGAAAACTTGTTCTAGTCTTGTAGCTAACAAACGACTAGTACCCATACCACTACTACAAACGACTAAAATATTTAAGAAACGATTACCTTGGTTTTTAATTGATCCGCCAAAATGTAACACAATAAAGGCAATTTCACTTTCTGGAAAAATTAAATCCGGCCAAATATGATTTAAAGCTTTATGCACATTTTCAAAAAGCCTTGGATATTTGAACTTAATCATATCTGTTAATGGATTGTATGTTTCAATATTTGATTCTAAACGGTTGATTGCTGGGTTGATATGCAATGCTAAACCTTCAATCAAAGTATCAATATCATCAAATGTCGTTCCAGAAATAGATGAAACCATGTTGACAAAGTCTTCAATTTTGTGATGTTCGTTCGAATTGTCTAGAGCTTGTTCACTGACATGTTTTCTTTTAGCGCCACGTAAATGGATGGTTATAAAAGTGATTTCAGCTTGGTTAAAATGAACATCATAAATCGCTTCAAGTCGTTCGGCAATATCACTTGCGACTTTATGTTCAAACGTATCTTTAACTGTATTATAAATCGTATCATTTAAAGCAACATATTCATCATTTTTCATACGACTGATACTTAGTACAATATGCACTGTCAAAGTTAAATAGCTCGATTCAGTCAATGAGTAGGGTAACGCACTTAAATAATCCATTAAAATACGTTCTACATTAAAAATACGTTCTAAATCTACAAATTGTTGTTGTGATTGATTGAGTGATTGATAAACGAAATGATTTTCAATCACTGAATAAACACTGGTACTATTTAGATTATTGACCATTAATTGACTTAAAAACTCTCTTTTTTTAGACTCTGTACCTTCTAAAAAGATGCCTTCACCACGTTTACGAGACAGTGATAATTGATAACCATTTAAATCAAGTTCCAAATCATCTAATAATTTAGCCAAAGTTTGATTAGAAACGCCAATCTCTTGAGCAAGACTATACTGTTTTACCGGACCTTTAGCTTGAATTAAAGCATATAAGATAATTACTTTTTGTTCTTCAATAGATAAATCAACAGTTTGTTGATTGGTGACACTTTGCTTCAATTGTTGTATATGGTCTTCTGTTCCAGCAATGCGTAATCCTTTTTTATTAGCTCTTTCCAATTCTAATGAAAAGGAAGTAAGGTAATGCTCGACACTTTTAAGCTCTCTATGAATAGTACGAGAGGACACCGCAAGTCGTTGAGCAATGTCGTGTATAGTGACATATTGACCGTGATATTTAATCAATAATTCAATCATTTCTTTTTCACGTGTACTCAATAACATGGCGGTATCCTCCATTTATACTTTATTTAATTATTTTTGGTCTTCATCTTTTTTCAAGTTTTCCAATAACTCTTCGTATCTAGGTGAATTTAAGAAATTATCAACTGAGATATGAATAGCGTTAGGAGTTTGTTTGATAGCACGATCAGTTAATTTCTTTTGAGTAATAACTAATTGAGCATCTTTTGGTAATTGGTTAATAGCGGTATTTGTAACGTTAATATCTTGAATACCAGCTTTTTTAAATTTATTACGTAACATACTTGCACCCATGGCACTTGAACCCATACCAGCATCACAAGCAAAAATAACATGGTCAATGTTGCTGTAATCATGTGCATCAACATCTTCAGTATTATAATTATCTAATAATGCATCAGGGTCTTCTTCAGTAGAAGTACTTTGAGTACCAGCTGCTTTATCTTCTTTATTTGCTTGTGCTTCATTATTTGAAGAAACTAATTTTGAAGATACGCTAGATTTTTTACCTTTAGTACTTTCCATTTGAGCTGTAGCTGATTCTAAGTCTTGTTTAGGTTCTTTAGTGAATTTCATAATTAATGCAGAAACTGCAAATGATACTAATGTAGCTAAGACTACACCTAGTAACATGTGTAAGAATTCACCTTTAGGTGCGTTGATACAATAAACGATAAATGAACCTGGTGATGCAGGGCTTCTAAATCCGAAACCAGTTGCTTGATATGTTGCTACGCCAGTCATACCACCTAGAATAACAGAAAGGAATAACATAGGACGCATCAATACATATGGGAAGTAAATTTCATGAATACCACCTAAGAAGTGGATAATACCAGCACCATATGACGTTGCTTTTGCTGTACCTTTACCAAAAATCATGTAAGCAAGTAAGACACCTAAACCTGGTCCAGGGTTAGATTCGATTGTATAAAGGATAGATTGACCAGCTGATGCAGCTTGATCTGCACCAAGTGGTGTGAATACACCATGGTTGATTGCGTTGTTTAAGAACACAATTTTCGCTGGTTCTACTAAAATACTAACTAATGGAAGTAAGTGTGCATGTACTAATGCTTCAACTGCAACAGATAAGATGTGCATGATGAATTGCATAATAGGTGCTAATACTTTAAACCCAAAAATAGTCATAATGAAACCTAAGATACCTGCTGAGAAGTTATTAAATAACATTTCAAAGCCTTGTGGTGTTCTTGGTTGAATAAATTGGTCAGTTTTTTTCATTAACCAACCTACAAGTGGTCCCATAATCATAGCGCCAAGTAACATTGGTGTATCAGGAAGCGCAACGATGACCCCCATAGTAGCCGTTGCTGCAATGATACCACCACGTAAATCGTGAATTAAACGTCCACCACTAAATGCGATTAATAATGGAATTAGATAAGTAATCATTGGTCCTGCTAAAGTTGATAATTCCTTATTAGGGAACCAACCATTATCTATAAATATTGCTGCGATGAATCCCCAAGCGATGAACGCACCGATGTTCGGCATGATCATACTACTTAAGAAAGATCCAAAGGCTTGAACTTTACGGCCAAAGCCTTTATTTTCTTCACTTTGTGACATATTTACACCTCTTTTTTTGTATATCTAACTAAATAATAGTTTAATATCTAATTACATATTACTCAATATAAACAAAAATCAACTTTGGCATAATATTTGTGACAATTATTAAATTTACATACATATTATAGAAGAAACTCGCAATAAATCTATTTATGTGCTTTATTAATAAAAAAATAAGTTTTTTATTGTGAAAATATTTGCAAAATAATAATTCAAAGTTGTACAATAATGATTAATAGAAAGGAGGAAAGTTAGTAATATAGTTATAGCGCCTGTGCAAAGTGACATATACAATTGAAGATTAATAATTAATCAGAGTAGAGATTATTATAGATTGTTGTGTATATTTTGTAGACGAGGAGGATAGTGATCGAATAGATCGGCGGATGCTATCCCGGATGTGGCTCATTCGTTAGCTTATTAATTAAAACATTAAGGTGACTTAATGGACAAAGTTAGTAAGATCGCCATTAAAAATTAAAATAAAAAGGAAAGACGTTTAGTAAAAAAGTGTATCTTCTTTGCAAAATGCATTGATAAATACGCTTAGTTTGACGTGGCAAAGATATAGAATATAAGCCCAAACTTTATTTTATGATAGCAGATTGTCAATCTAAATTAGCGACAATAAATCATAATTTACTAACGTTATTTCAATACGGAGGAACATAATATTATGTGTGGAATTGTTGGATATATTGGCTATGATAATGCCAAAGAACTATTATTAAAAGGTTTAGAAAAATTAGAATATAGAGGTTATGATTCAGCTGGTATCGCTGTTGTCAACGATGATGGAACAACAGTATTTAAAGAAAAAGGCCGTATCGCAGAATTACGAAAAGTTGCAGATGACAACGATATTGATGGACCAGTTGGAATCGGTCACACACGTTGGGCAACACATGGTGTACCAAACCATGAAAACTCACATCCACATCAATCTTCTAATGGACGTTTTACATTAGTTCATAATGGTGTAATTGAAAACTATGAAGAATTAAGAAGCGAATATTTACAAGGTGTGTCATTTGTATCTGAAACAGATACAGAAGTTATCGTTCAATTGATTGAATACTTCTCTAATAAAGGATTGTCAACTGAAGAAGCATTTACAAAAGTGGTATCATTATTACATGGTTCATATGCACTTGGTTTATTAGATGCAGAAGACAAAGAAACAATTTATGTTGCTAAAAACAAATCACCATTATTATTAGGTGTTGGTGAAGGGTTTAATGTTATTGCTTCAGATGCATTAGCTATGTTACAAGTAACAAATGAATATAAAGAAATTCATGACCATGAAATTGTAATCGTTAAAAAAGATGACGTTATTATCAAAGATGCAGAAGGTAATGTCTTAGATCGTGATTCATACATTGCTGAAATTGATGCTGCAGATGCTGAAAAAGGTGTTTATGATCACTATATGTTAAAAGAAATTCATGAACAACCAGCTGTAATGCGTCGTATTATTCAAGAATATCAAGATGCAGAAGGTAACTTGAAAATTGATAAAGATATTATCAAAGACGTTGCTGACGCAGATCGTATTTATATTATTGCTGCAGGTACAAGTTATCATGCAGGATTAGTCGGTAAAGAATTTTTAGAAAAATGGGCTGGCGTACCAACTGAAGTACATGTTGCTTCTGAGTTTGTTTATAACATGCCTTTATTATCTGAAAAACCACTATTCATCTATATTTCTCAATCAGGAGAAACTGCAGATAGCCGTGCTGTATTAGTAGAAACAAATAAATTGGGTCATAAATCATTAACAATAACTAACGTTGCTGGTTCTACACTTTCTCGTGAAGCAGATCATACGTTATTATTACATGCTGGACCAGAAATCGCAGTAGCTTCAACTAAAGCTTATACTGCTCAAATAGCTGTATTATCAATCTTGTCACAAATTGTTGCTAAAGAACATGGACAAGAAGCAGATATTGATTTATTAAGAGAATTGGCAAAAGTAACTACTGCAATTGAAGCAATTGTAGATGACGCGCCAATTATGGAACAAATTGCTACTGATTTCTTAGCAACTACACCAAATGCTTTCTTCATTGGTCGTACCATCGACTATAACGTAAGTTTAGAAGGTGCATTAAAACTTAAAGAAATTTCATATATCCAAGCAGAAGGTTTTGCTGGTGGTGAATTGAAACATGGTACAATCGCACTTATTGAAGAAGGCACACCTGTCATTGCATTATCCACTCAAGAAAATGTTAACTTGTCCATTCGTGGTAATGTTAAAGAGGTTGTTGCACGTGGTGCACATCCATGTATTATTTCAATGGAAGGTCTTGAGAAAGAGGGAGACACATATGTTATCCCGCACGTACATGAATTATTAACACCATTAGTATCAGTAGTGTCACAACAATTAATTGCATATTATGCAGCATTACACAGAGACTTAGATGTTGATAAACCACGTAACCTAGCAAAATCAGTTACTGTTGAATAAGCAAACAAGTTTGTCGAGTGGTCTTTATGACCACTCCTTTTTTTTTAGAAGTTCTATGATTTATAATCATATAGAACTTCTTATGCAGTTGCCAAAAAGCAACTGTAAACCGAAGCATATGATTTATAATCATATAGAACTTCTTATGCAGTTGCCAAAAAGCAACTGTAAACCGAAGCATATGATTTATAATCATATAGAACTTCTTATGCAGTTGCCTAAAGCAACTGTAAACCTAAACCTATGGCTTAATGAGAATTAAATCATTTAGAACTTCTTATGCAGTTGCACAACAAAACAATTGTAAGCCTAAACCTATGATTTATAATCATTAGAATTTCTTATGCAGTTGTGATGGCAAGAGTGTCTGTATAACGATAAGCACGCGCCTTAACATGAAATAAACTAGCAAGTGAAATTAAGACGATGTTAGATTGTTGTTAATGTCTATAGATACAAGAAGTAGTATGTATGCTTAGTTAATATCACGTGTCACTGTTATCTAACTACTAGCCGCTTCACATAGGTTTAATACTATGAGATGTAATATAATTAAACTATAATGATGAAAAGTAATAGTCTCCATAGTTAGCTATTGAGAATATATCTAACAATGTATGGTTGATAAATGAATAACAACTGAATAAGGGGTGGAAGTATGTTAATTCAATTAAGTCATGTAGGACGAGTAAAACAAGGTAAAGAAATATTACATGATATCAATTGGCAAATTGAAGAAGGGGACAAATGGATATTATATGGATTAAATGGTGCAGGTAAAACAACGCTATTAAATATCTTGAATGCTTATGACTCAATCACTCAAGGTCAATTAACATTATTTAATATGACGCCGGGGAAAGTAGGATATTCTGCTGATGCAGTTCGTCAACAAATCGGTTATGTTTCCAATAGCTTAATGGATAAATTTCAAGAAGGTGAAATTGTAATTGATGCTGTCATTAGTGGTGCTTTTAAATCAATTGGCGTTTATAAAGAAGTAAGTAATGATTTGATCAACGAGGCTAAAAAATGGCTGCAACACGTAGGAATGTTAGACTTTGAAAATCAATATCTCGGTTATTTATCAACTGGAGAAAAACAACGTGTGATGATTGCTAGAGCTTTGATGGGACAACCTAAAATACTTATTTTAGACGAACCAGCATCAGGTTTAGATTTTGTCTCACGTGAAGAATTACTTAAAACAATCAATACATTATGCCAAGCACAGCCACAATTAGCGATGATTTATGTTACACATTTTATTGAAGAAATTAATCAGCAATTTGATCATATGATGTTATTAAAAGATGGACAATGTTTTAAACAAGGTACAACAACTGACGTATTAACATCTGCAACGATGTCACAATTTTTCAATCAAAATGTCATGGTTAAATCATGGAATCATAGATACGCACTCTTTTTAGATGAATAAAAGTTTTGCAAAAGTTGAACGTTAGTGACAAAATTTAAGTAAGATTACTTTGATAATGGAGGAGAACATGGATAACGTAAAAGCAATATTTTTAGATATGGATGGTACTATTTTACATGAAAATAACCGAGCAACTGAATATACACGTGATGTTATTAATCAATTGAGACAACAAGGAATGAAAGTATTTTTAGCTACAGGACGTTCTTATACAGAAATTTATCAATTAGTACCTGAAGGTTTTGAAGTAGATGGAGTTGTTAGCTCAAATGGTACTACTGGAGAAGTAAATGGCAAAAATATTTTCAAACATGACTTAACAGTACAACAAATTAACCAAATTATTGACTTAGCAAAACAACAACAAATTTATTATGAAGTATTTCCATTTGAAGGTCATAGAATGGCTTTAAAACAAGATGAATCATGGATGCGAGCAATGATAAGTAGTGATGAACCCATTAATCATGTAAGTCATAGTGAATGGGCAGCTAGAAAAGAATCTTTAAGCTCAAAACTTAAATGGGTGGATCATTTCCCTGAAGGAGAATATTCTAAAATATATTTATTTAATCCTAATTTAGATAAAATCACGAATTTCCGAGATGAATTACAGCAAAATCATGTACTGTTAAATATAAGCGTGTCAAATTCATCACGATTTAATGCTGAAACAATGGCCTTTAATACAGATAAGGGTACAGGTATTAAAGAAATGATAGATTATTTTGGTATTAATCAAAATGAAACTTTAGTTATCGGTGACAGTGATAATGATAGAGCTATGTTTAAATTTGGACATTATACGGTTGCTATGAAAAATGCTCGCCCAGAAATTCAAGCATTAACTAAAGATGTGACATCATTTACGAATGAAGAAGATGGTGCTGCCAAATATCTAGCGCAACACTTTTTAACTCACTAAACCACCAAATCAACTTCTTAAAATACAATAAACAATGGTTCTCTGTTTTTATGTATCAGTCCAATTTGGCAGAAAACCAAAAAAATCCAGCTAACACTTAATTTTAAGCGTTAACTGGATTTTTAATTAGCGTCTGATTGAAACTTACTTTGATATACACCAGACTAGCAGTGATTTAATTACTGTTTATGATTGTCGATAATGTCATCTTTTGTTGATGATACATCATCTTTAACCTTTTCCGTATTATTATCAACGGATTGTTTAACTTTGTTATCTTTCTTGTTATCTACTGTATCTTTAACTTTATGTTCTACATTAGCGTTTGTTACTTTTTTACTAGATGGTTGTGTTGTACCTTGATGTTTAGTTTCTTTAATACTAGCATTTGTCGTTTTATCATTATGACCACGATTAACAAAGTACTGAATGATACCCATCATGATGACATAATATAAGATGATACTTATGATAAGAGTAATAATTTTAACAGTAGTTAATAGTATTTGCGCGAATGATTGTGATGCATTTTGAGTAGCTACCATCATTAGTAAATATAATGGACTATTAATGATAAGAATAATTAAGTTGACTAGTAATACACCAATAAAGAATTTGAACCATGTTTTTTGACCATTTTTAATACCTTTAAAGCCAGCCTTAAAACTTGTCATCACTTTTTGACTAGGATTTTCAATAAAAGCAACCGTGTAATTAATCATTGCGATTAATGTAACCCAGACAAAGATTGAAGTGATAAAGGATGTAATCAATAAAATTAGGATTTGAACAGTCACTATAATAGCTAATTGGTGATCATTTGTTGTTAACCCTTGTTGTAACTGTGTAAATAATGGACTAACAATCTTACCGTATAATGTACCTAATAATGATGTTACGACCATTAATACGATAAAAATAACTGTCGTTAATAATGCTAAGACAACACTTTTTAAATAACGGCCTTTTTTAAAGCTAAAGAATAAGTCTGTAAAATGAACTTTGTCTTTTTTGATAGCTCTTGTCATGACATTAATAGCACCAACAATAAGTTGATAACCAATAAATATAGTTAATAGTACTGCAATTAACAAGATGATAGCAATTTGAATATACATTTGTGCTGGGACTTGTTGTCCGAATTGAGCGTATAAACTTAATGGCATAATTGAGCTAACTAATAGTTGTCTGACAAATGCAGATGCAATATATACAACCGCAAATGCAATAATTGTAAATATAAGTGTGATTAAATTTTGTGGTTTTGCATTCTTAAATGCGGATTTATAATATGTGAACAATAATATGCACTCCTTTTCTTCATATAAATACAATATCAAAAATCCTTTTATTTTCATATCAATATCTTATAAAAAGGTCATTGAAATGTTACAATATGCTAAAATTACTATATAAGTGAGGGACATGTCATGCGCAAATTTGCAATTATAACTGATATTCATGGAAATGCAGACGCACTAGAACGTGTGTTAGATGATATAGATCGACGTGGAGATATCGATAAAATTTATAATTTAGGAGATCATATTGGTATCGGTCACGAAACGAATAAAGTATTAGATATGATATTTGACCGTCAAGATATGACCATGATAGCTGGTAATCATGATGAGGCAATTATGTCGGTTGTTAATGGTACACCATATCCAGAATATTTATATGATAAATTTTATGAGCACCATCACTGGGTTGAATCGCATCTCGATGAAGAATATTATGATGCACTAAATGAATTACCTAGATATATAGAAGAAGATATATGTGGGAAAAAGGTGCTATTTATTCATTATGAAATTACTAATGATATGTTGGAAGCGCCAATTGATCAAGTACCATTTAGTCCTATAGCTAAAGACGAAGAACAAGCAATGTCTGAACTTTTTGCAGATAAAGAAGCGGATCTCATTGTTTTTGGTCATAATCATAGATTGCATATGTTTGATGATAAAACAACAATCTATTTTAATCCTGGTTCAGTAGGACTAAATAATGGTGCCAACACAGTATATGGCATCGTAACTATTAGTGAACATGGCATTAACATTGAACGCGTTAAATTACAATATGATGATGAAGAATTTATTAAAGGCTTTAAAGAGAAAAAGGTTCCAGCGACAGAATTAATTTTTGATAAATTTATGTAAACAACTAGTTACTAATAAAATGATGGCTTTCATTGTAATTACCAAGGTGTAACTATTGATCAAATATGAATGACAATAATAACAATGTAGTAACTACACATTAAAAATAGCCCTAGCAATTGTCTGAATTAAAGTGAACCCCAAAAGTTAGATTTTAGGTCTAACTTTTGGGGTTTGGTTCAAATTAACTTCATTGCTAGGGCTATTGATATTTGATTAATGATGATGATGTGATATGTGTTTATGGTTATTATCTTCGTCATGTTCATGTGCATGATGATGTCCACCTGAACATAATGTAGATTCATCATGTTTATGGTTAGGTGTTTCTAATTGTATGGTCATATGATGAATATTGAGATGTAATAAATCATGCTCGATTGTTTCTAATAATTGTTCGCATGCTTCCATTGTCAACGTATGATCAACCACCGCATGGCAACTTAATGCATTCATGTCATTTGAAATCGTCCACACATGATAATCATGGACACTATGAATACGATGATCTTTAGTAATGGTATCAATAACTTTAGTTAAATTGACATCACTTGGTGTACCTTCCATCAAAATATTTATAGAAGATTTAGTAATACCCCAAGCACTTTTTAAAATAATCACTGAAACTAAAATACTGGCAATAGGGTCAGCAATCGTCCAACCAAACGCCCAGATTAAAATGGCTGCCACAATAGCACCTATAGAACCTAAGAGGTCACCAATAACATGTAAAAAGGCACCTCGCATATTTAAATTATGGGAAGTATCTCCACCTTTAAACATTAAGTAAGCCACCACGATATTAACGATTAAGCCGATAATGCTAATCGTCATCATTTCTTGAGATTGGACGTGTGATGGTGCAAAGAAACGTTTAATTGCTTCAATGACGATTAATGCACTAATGATGAAAAGTGCCACACCATTAAATAATGCAGCTAATATTTCAAAACGTTTGTAGCCATATGTCTTAGTTGTCGTAGCATTTTTTTCGGCATAAATAAATGCAATCAGTGCTACACCGAGTGAAAAGGTATCACTAAACATATGAATACCATCTGATAGTAGCGCTAAACTATTGGATAAAAAGCCACCAACAATTTCTACAATCATATATATACCAATAATTAAAAATGATAAGAATAATACTTTTTTATTATTTGTTGTAACATGACTATGGTGGTCATGATGATGATGTGAATGTGACATCTTATTTAACACCTTCTTTTGGATGATTTGCATGGTCAATTGCTTGTTTTAACATCATTGCAACATGTTGGTCGTCTAATGAATAAATCATAGATTGTCCTTGCCTTTTAGAAGTAACTAAATGGACACTTTTTAACAGTTTCAACTGATGTGACACATTTGATTGAGATAAATTCAAAGTATGAGAGATATGGCCGACACTTGCTTCACCTTGCGATAATAATTCCATAATGCGTATGCGATTCAAATCACCTAATGCTTTGAAAATATCTGTGACACGCTCTAATGTTTCGTTGTAGGTAGAGTTATCATGCTGTTTCAAAATATGACAATCCTTTCATATTAATATATGTTCATATATTAATTTAATATGAACTGAATGTCGTGTCAATAGGTGTGCTGTTTATTTGTTATCAAAAGTGGTATGTGTTGTAATGACATACAAAAGGAGGAAGTAAAGATGAGTACATTAATTATTGGCGCAAATGGTGGCGTAGGTTCTTATTTAGTGCAACAACTTGTTGAAGACAATGCAACGTTTACTGCAGGTGTTAGAAAAGATGAACAAGTAAAAGATTTACAAGCTCAAAATATTAATGCAGTATTGGTTGATGTTGAAAATGATTCAATTGCAACGTTAACTGAGACTTTTAAAGGTTTTGATAAAGTTGTTTTCTCAGTTGGTTCAGGAGGAAGTACCGGTGATGATAAAACAATAATTATCGATTTAGATGGCGCTGTTAAATCTATGATTGCAAGTAAAGAAGCTAACGTGCAACAATATATCATGGTATCTACGTATGATTCTAGACGCCAAGCATTTGACGCAAGTGGAGATTTAAAACCATATACAATTGCTAAACACTATGCAGACGACTATTTAAGACGTTCTGGTTTAACATATACGATCGTACATCCAGGTGCATTAACGAATGAGGCAGGAACAGGTAAAGTCGAAACAGATTTATATTTTGAAGGTGTAGGTTCTATACCTAGAGAAGATGTGGCAACTGTTTTAAAAGAGGTTGTGCTATCAGACGGTTTTAAAAATAAAGAATTCCAAGTGATTAGTGGAGATTCAACAGTTAAAGAAGCTTTAGCAAAATATAAATAATGACATTAGTTATTATCATTAAAAATAAATGTAGTGTGCGCTCAACTCCTTAGTATATAAACTAAGTTGTTGAGCGCATTTTAAATATCAAAAATTAGTGTCGTATATTTGTATGGGTAATAATAAAATTTAAATAAAATAATTGTTTTATTTTTTACAATAAAAGGAGCCTGACAATTATCAATATTTTCACTAAATATGACACAACTATCAAAGTTGGTTGATGGTTGTTATAATGAATTGACATTAAAATAGTAACATTTGACTAAAGAATAAAGTTCGTTACTTTAACAATGTAAATGTTTACAATAATGACTTAAAAAATAAACGATCTTTATCTTGTATCGTTAAAAATATGATACAATCACATATAGTTAATAACTTACGATTGATATACATATAGCATTGTACAATGACATGATTTAACAGATGTGATTGAGGGAGTAAGAACATAAGAATTAGAATATAGAAAATGATATGTGCAGTGGAGGTATGACAATGCCGTTATTTTTACAACCAATTTTAAAAGAAAAGCCTTGGGGTGGCCAACGTTTGGGAGAATTTGGTTATACTTTAAGCCATGATCATATAGGTGAATGTTGGTGTGTGTCTGCACATCCCAATGGGAAAAGTATCATCACAAATGAACCTTATCAAGGGCAAACACTTGATCAAGTATGGGCAGAACATCGAGAATTATTTGGAGATTTTCCTAGTAAAGATTTTCCATTATTAACTAAAATTGTTGATGCACAAGAATCATTATCCGTACATGTACACCCAGATGATTCGTATGCTTATGAACACGAGTATGGTCAATATGGGAAATCAGAATGTTGGTATATTATTGATGCAACAGAAGGGGCTCAAATTGTAATTGGTACTGAATTACAATCTAGAGAACAATTTGAAGCGCATATTGAAGCACAAACAGTGGAAGAAGGATTAAGATATATTGATGTAAAGTCTGGAGACTTTTACTTTATACCAGCAGGTAGTGTGCATACATTAACGGCCGGGATTCTAGCCTATGAGACAATGCAGTCATCTGATATCACATATCGAGTTTATGATTACAATCGTCAAGCCCAATACCAAGTAGATAGACCCTTAGAAATAGAGAAGGCTTTAGATGTTATCGAATATAATGCACCTCTACCTAATATTGTGCCGGAAACAGAAATTATAGAAAATCACAAATGCACACATATCGTGTCAAATGATTTCTTTACTTTAGTAAAGTGGGAAGTTTCTGGAACCTTGAACTATATGAAACCTAGAGAATTTTGCTTAGTCACTGTCTTAGCAGGTGAGGGTCAAGTTATTGTTGATGGTGCTATCTTTAAATTAACGATGGGGACAAGTTTTATTTTAACCTCAGAAGATTTAGATAGTGTTTTTGAAGGCGACTTTACGTTAATGATAAGTTATATTTAGACAACATATACCATCTGGGAGAGATATTAAGTGAAACAGTTTTTATATATAGCGTTAATTTGTGGCGTTATATCAGGATTAGGTGTCTTTTTACATATGCCACAATATCCATCAATGTGGGTACCGCGTTTCGTATCAATAATAGGCGTAATTAGTGCGATTTTAACATTTAAAGATAAAGATATTAGTTCATCACTAAAATTTGGTGGTGTATTGATAAACCTTTTACCTATGTTTGGAACATTTATGACGCCATCATAAATAACATAAGGACATACTTGGATATCATAGCAATATTGACATCTCGTTATACAATTTTTGTATCATAAGAGATGTCTTTTTTTAGTTTTATCGCAAAATAAATATGTTAAAATATTGATAACTGTTTTTATTGCATCGTCTATTATAATTGATTGAAACAGGAAATAAGATAACATACTTATTGGTAAAAAATACGTTAATGAACATGAAAATGAACCAATTAAACATGTAACATTGTATTGATAATATAACGATTAGTGAGATAAGGAGTATGAAGATGACAGAGGAAACAAATTACTTTTGGTTGAATTGTGGATATAACCGTTGGAGTCATAATGAGCCTTTGGTAGGTCAAACAACATTGTTTGAATCAGGTGCACATTTTAATCCATCTCAAGGTTTTAGAGCGTTTAAGAAAGCTAAAGTTGGTGATCAAGTCATCTTTTATCAAGTACAAACTGATACAGGTTTACTTGGTTGTGGCGAAATTATTAGTGTAGAAACAGGTGCTCAAAATAAAATACGTGTACAATTTCGCTTTGACGAGCAATTAAAATCACTAACGACAGATTATTTAAAACGTAGTGAAGCGCTAGAATTTCGTATGAATAATATGAAAGAAACACTATTTAATCAAATTACAGAAGATGAATTTCATCTTATTAGTGGATTAGGTCGTGGCGACATTAAGATTCCACGCTATTTCTTTTTATCTGAAACAGAAGAATTTGAACCAGGTAACTACTACACGATATTTACGCATACGTATAACGGTATAAAACGCAATGGTTATCATTTTTATACGCAACTTGAAGAAGGCGACAACATTATTTTTTATAATAAAAAGAAAGAACAATCTGTCGTTGGTATTGGAGAAGTATCAAAGCATATTCATGAGAAACCACCCATTCCAGGTAGAACGAATAGCACGGCAATTGAGATTTATTATGACAAAGATATTACACCTATCACATTAAGTGCCTTAAATCAGCATCCTAAATTAAAAAATTTATATTTTTTACAAGAAAATGCCAAACAAGCCATTGCTAGTATGTCGCAAGCACAATATGATGCTATCTTAGATATGAGTCATAATGGTTTGAAATCACCGTTTGAAATGGTCAAAAAAACAAATGTACTTGATGATGAACAAGAAGAAACAGTGAAACCATTTATCTTATTAGTTGTTGATGATAAAGAAGAAGGTTTAAAAGCGGCACAAGACTTATTACAAAAAGCAAATGCTAATCCTGTTATTACGACTGGACATCCTGATTTTTCAGAAGATATGCTTTATGGTAAATATTTGCCAAATGAAGCGGGAGCATTATATTATCGTGAAGGTTTTATAACACAACTTATGCCTAAAAAAGATAAAAGCTATCTAGTTATTGATAATTTTAATCGTATTGATCCTGACATATTCCAAACTTATATCAATGTATTAGAAGGATATGAAGTAACGTTACCTAGATATAATAAAGATGGTAATATGATTACATGGTCAAGACAAAAAGATTCGTTTTATCACTTTAATCCTAACTGGCATATTGTAGGTGTGACGTATGACAGTCTTGATGATATTAAAAAGAAATACTCAACTCAATTTTTAAAATATACACGTATTGTCAAAGTTAATCAACACGACTAATTCATAATATAGAGATGAGAGCAATAAAGATTTGGTTAACAAGTCTTTATTGCCTTTTTTAATGTATCAAATGAGTAGTAAGGATGGACACACGTCTATTTTTATATTCAACATTATGACAAACAAATGACTTTTTAAGAGATAAAGTTGAATAATTGTTTAATTTTAATAAAAGAAGGCAAAGTATATATTAGGCTCGCAAAGGAGTGGATAGTCATGACGATTGTTTATTATGATGGCAATTGTATTTATTGCTACAATTATGTGATTTGGCTTATAAGACATGGATTACCTAAGGATATTGAATTTGCCACGATTAAAGGTAAGATAGGACAACAATTTTTCGAACAATATCCACAAGCTAAAAATAAAAACAGTGTCATAGTTCAACAAGGTGACACGTTATTATATGAATCACAAGCTATTATTCACTTATTGTTAACTTTACCAAATTATCATAAGTTATTAGGAATAGTGTTATGGTTAGTACCTAAGCCACTAAGAAATCTAGGTTATCGTTTATTTGCTAACAACAGAAATAAAATGTGGAAGACGATTTGGCAACCACCGACAAGCTATGATAAATCGTTTTTCCTAGATGACAATTCAAAATATAAGCTAACTAATTGATAAAACTATACTCTAATTGATAATATAATGTTAGATATATTGTTGAGCAAAGCGTATTATTTTCGTACTGAGTTCACCATTTTGACAGAATTTTAACAGTGAAAAAATATATTTATGAAAAATCACTTTACAGATTAGAATTATTATAATATAATAATTATTGTAAACAAAGAGAAAATTAATTTTAAGGAGCGAATGATATAATGAGTAACCAACAAGATGTAGTAAAAGATTTAAACCAACAAGTAGCAAACTGGACAGTAGCTTATACAAAATTACACAATTTCCATTGGTATGTTAAAGGACCTAACTTTTTCTCATTACACGTTAAATTTGAAGAATTATACAATGAAGCAAGTCAATATGTAGACGATTTAGCTGAAAGAATTCTTGCTGTAGGTGGAAATCCAGTAGGTACACTAACAGAAAGTTTAGAACAATCAATCGTTAAAGAAGCAGGTAAAGGTTATACTGCTGAACAAATGGTTGAAGAATTATCTAAAGACTTCTCAAATATTTCTAAACAATTAGAATCAGCAATTGAAACAGCTGGTAATGCTGGTGATGATGTATCTGAAGATATGTTCATCGGTATGCAAACATCAGTTGATAAACACAATTGGATGTTACAATCATATTTAGGTAACTAAGTTTGTAATGACAAAGTTATATTAATCAATAGAGGATACATGACGTATCACATGATTAGATTAAGCTCTAATTTCTGTGATACGTATGTATCCTTTTTTTGTTTATCAGTCCTAAAATTTAAAGAACAAAAAAGCCGATGATAGATAGCGTCATTACTCCATTTATCATCGGCGTTAAATTTAATTTATTCAGCGATTTCTAATGCAATTTCCATCATTTGTGTGAAAGAATTTTGACGTTCTTCAGGTGTTGTTGCTTCATCACGTAAGATGTGGTCACTTACTGTAAAGATACCTAATGCTTTTTTACCTGCATGAATAGCATTTAAGTATAAACCAGCAGATTCCATTTCAATTCCTAAGATACCCATTTTTTTCCAGTTATCATTGAATGTTGGATCTGCATTATAAAATGTATCAGATGATAAGACGTTACCAACATGTGAAGTTGCGCCAATTTGATCAGCGACATTTTTAGCTTTCGTCATTAAGTCGAAATCAGCAATTGGTGCGAAATGTCCTGGAATATTATATTGATCGACATAGTTAGAATTAGTTGAAGCTGCTTGAGCAATAATGACATCATATAAGTTAACGTTGTCTTGTAATGCGCCACAAGAACCGATACGGATAATCGTATCAACATCAAAGAAATTATAAAGTTCGTATGAGTAAATACCAATACTAGGGATTCCCATACCAGATCCCATGACTGAGACTTCTTTACCTTTATATGTTCCAGTATAGCCAAACATGTTTCTGACATCGTTAAATTGTTCAACATTTTCTAAAAAATGATCAGCAATATATTTAGCACGTAAAGGATCTCCAGGCATTAACACAGTTTTAGCGATTTTTGTTCCATTAGGTTGAATATGTGGTGTTCCATTTGTCATATGTAATCTTCTCCTTAATACTCATTAATAATTTTAAGATAACATTAGTTTCACTTTTTTGCGAATTTTTGTACTATAGAATTAAAGAATTATAAAAATATATTAATGATTAGTTTATTAATTAACTGTATTTAACTAAATTGTGAAAGGTATGGATAAATAACGCTAAGTGACATGGTGACTTAAAGGTAACTTCAGCTTATTACATAAACATACACACGGTGTTATGGGAAATGATAAATTAATAGAGTAAAGGAAATGTATTTTTTGTAATCAAATATAAAGGAGGGCTTTTCTATGGAATATGCTAAATATATAGACCATACACTATTAAAGCCAGAAGCAACGACTGAACAAATTAATCGTATTATTGACGAGGCGAAAACGTATCATTTTAAATCGGTATGTGTTAATCCAACACATGTAGCTAATGCAGCTAAACAACTTGCGGATACAGATGTATTAGTATGTACAGTTATCGGATTTCCATTAGGCGCATCGACAACAGCGACTAAAGTGTTTGAAACGAAAGATGCTATTAATAACGGTGCAAATGAAATCGATATGGTTATGAATATCGGAGCGTTGAAAGATCAACGCTATGATGATGTCAAAAATGATATTCGTGCAGTAGTAGAAGCTGCTGACAATCATACGGTTAAAGTAATTATTGAAACAGTATTACTAACCAAAGATGAAATTGTCAAAGCGAGTGAACTAACGAAAGACGCAGGTGCCCATTTTGTGAAAACATCTACAGGATTTGCTGGTGGAGGTGCAACACCTGAAGACGTTAAATTAATGAAAGACACAGTTGGTGATGCGTTAGAAGTTAAAGCATCTGGTGGTGTACGTAATTTAGATGACTTTAATAAAATGGTAGCAAGCGGTGCAACACGAATTGGTGCCAGTGCAGGCGTTCAAATTATACAAGGGTTAAATAGTGATACAGATTACTAAAAATTAGACTTTAGACGAAATAGCTAAACATAACTGTAATAGTACGAAAGGGTTCATAAAACATCATGTTTAATTGTTTAGTTGACATTTCTAAGAGATAGCAATTCAATAACTGGGACTGATAGGGAAAAGCCTAAGACTATTGTTATACGGCGAGTTGATATATATCATCATATCTTAATAGTCGATTACAGCTCTTAAAATCTATAACAAAGGATGATAGTTATGAGAATGATAGACATAATTGAAAAGAAAAGAGACGGTCACGCTTTAACAACAGAAGAAATTAACTTTTTTATTGAAGGGTATGTTAATGGGGATATACCTGATTATCAGGCATCGAGTTTAGCAATGGCAATATATTTTCAAGATATGAATGATGATGAACGAGCTGCTCTAACAATGGCGATGGTAAATTCTGGTGATGTCATTGATTTAAGTGCTATTAACGGTATTAAAGTAGATAAACATTCTACTGGAGGCGTTGGTGATACAACAACATTGGTTTTAGCACCATTAGTTGCTGCAGTTGGTGTGCCTGTAGCAAAAATGAGTGGTCGAGGTCTTGGTCATACAGGTGGAACGATTGATAAATTAGAATCTATCGATGGTTTTCATGTTGAAATTGAGGAAGATACCTTTGTAAAGTTAGTTAACGATAATAAAGTAGCGGTTGTAGGGCAATCAGGAAATTTAACGCCAGCGGATAAAAAATTATATGCCTTAAGAGATGTTACAGGTACAGTCAATTCAATACCATTAATAGCTTCTTCTATAATGAGTAAAAAAATTGCTGCTGGTGCCGATGCTATTGTTTTGGATGTTAAAACTGGCAGTGGTGCCTTTATGAAAACGTTGGCAGATTCTGAAGCATTAGCGCATGCAATGGTTCGTATCGGTAATAATGTAGGTAGAAAAACGATGGCGATTATTTCAGATATGGATCAACCACTTGGACGTGCGATTGGCAATGCCCTTGAATTGCAAGAGGCGATAGATACATTGAAAGGTAAAGGTCCTGAAGATTTAACTGAATTGGTGTTAACATTAGGTTCACAGATGGTTGTCTTAGCACAACAAGCGGAAACTTTGGATGAAGCAAGAGCAAAACTGCAACAAGCAATTCAATCTGGTGCAGCTTTAGATAAATTTAAACAATTTATTATCAACCAAGGTGGAGATGCTACTATTGTGGATCATCCCGAAAAATTACCTCAAGCAACATATCAAATTGAATATCAAGCGCAGCAATCAGGATATGTTACACAATTAATTTCAAATAATATTGGTGTGGCATCAATGATGCTAGGTGCGGGGCGTCTTACTAAGGAAGATGATATTGATTTAGCTGTTGGAATTGTTTTAAATAAGAAGATTGGGGATAAAGTAGAACAAGGAGAATCTTTATTGACGATTCATAGTAATCGACAAAATGTTGATGATGTATTACAAAAATTAGATGAAAGTATTACTATCTCAAATAACAATGTTTCACCAACATTAATTCATAAAATAATTACTGACTAGGAGTTGGAGAAAATGACTAAACCATTTAAAAGAATTCACCTTATTGTTATGGATTCGGTAGGTATTGGCGAAGGTCCTGATGCTGCTGATTTTAATGATGAAGGCGCGCATACTTTAAAACATACGTTAGAAGGCTTTGAACAATCATTACCTAACCTTGAAAACTTAGGACTGGGTAATATAGCTGACTTACCTGTTATTTCAGCTGTAGATCAACCACAAGCATTTTATACTAAATTAAGTGAAGCTTCAGTAGGTAAAGATACAATGACAGGACATTGGGAAATAATGGGATTAAATATTATGCAACCATTTAAAGTGTATCCTGATGGGTTCCCAGACGAATTAGTTAAAGAAATTGAAGATATGACTGGTCGTAAAGTAGTTGCCAATAGACCGGCTTCTGGAACTCAAATTATTGATGAGTGGGGCGAACACCAAATGAAAACGGGTGATTTAATCGTCTACACTAGTGCTGATCCTGTATTACAAATTGCGGCACATGAAGATATTATTCCTTTAGAAGAATTATATGATATTTGTGAAAAGGTTCGCGAATTAACTAAAGATCCTAAATATTTAATTGGTCGTATTATTGCACGACCATATGTTGGTGAGCCTGGTAACTTTACAAGAACATCTAATCGTCATGATTATGCTTTGAAACCTTTCGGTAAAACAGTCATGAATAGTTTGAAAGATGCGGGTTATGATGTTATTGCTATTGGTAAAATTAATGATATTTATGATGGTGAAGGTGTAACAGAAGCAATTCGTACTAAGAGTAATATGGATGGTATGGATCAACTTATTAAAGTTGTACAACAAGATTTTAATGGTATTAGTTTCTTAAATCTTGTTGATTTCGATGCATTATATGGTCATCGTCGTGATAAACCAGGTTATGCTCAAGCTATCAAAGATTTTGATGAGCGTTTACCAGAATTATTTAGTCATTTACAACAAGATGACTTAGTTATTATTACAGCAGACCATGGTAACGACCCAACCGCTGATGGCACAGACCATACTAGAGAATATATACCAGTGTTAATGTATAGTCCGAAATTTAAAGGTGGACATGCATTAGAAGGTGACACAACATTTAGTTCAATTGGTGCAACAATCGCAGATAATTTCAACGTAGAGCTACCACAATTTGGTAAAAGTTATTTAAAAGAAATAGGAGATGAATAAGTTGAAATTACTAAGATATTTATTAGGTATAGGTTTTAGTGCAATAGGGGTGTTACACTTTACAAGTGAGCCGAAATTTAGAAATATTATTCCCAAGAGCTTGCCTTTAAGAAAGACTGCAGTTTTAGTAACGGGTGTTTTTGAAATTTTCTTTGGTATCGCATTATTAGTTAAACGCCCAGCACAATGGTTAAAAACAGCTATAAATTTATTCTTATTAGCAGTATTTCCAGCCAATATTTATATGGCAGTTAAAAAGTTACCTTTAGGTGATAAACAATTGCCTACGTGGCAATTATATGCAAGACTGCCATTACAATTTGTACTTATAGGTATCATTAAAAAATTATAAAATTAAACGCAGAGGTCGAAACTTGATGTTTCAACTTCTGCGTTATTTTTATGGAATGACATTACATAGAGCAGCACCATAGAAAAATTTTAAAGGATTACAGTTGGTTGCAATGAAAAAGGTTTACAGTTTATTACTTCATAATAAACTGCATAAGAATTTCTAGCTATCAAGATAGCAGAAACTCTAACAACTGCATTGGGACCCAACACAGAGAATTTCACCAAGAAATTCTACGGACAATGCAGGGACCCGTCATAGAAAAATTTTATAACTAAAATTTTTACTTTAATGTGCCAGACGGGCAAGGTTGGGCAAGAGCTAGTAAAGATTGAAAATCAAAACTAAAGGATTACAATTGGTTGCTAGCGCAACAATTGCATAAGAGTTTCTAGCTATCGAGATAGCAGAAACTCTAACCATATACTTTGTTCCATTCGCTGCGTTTATCTAAAAAGGCTTGTGCGATTTCTTTGGCACCTTCTAATGAGTGGCTAGCTGCCCATCCACATTGTACTTCATTACATGCTGGTACTTCTGTTGCATTTAAGACATCTTTTAGTGTTGCTTCAACAATATTTAAGACATCTTCATAGTCATCATGATTAATAAATGAAACATAGAAACCTGTTTGGCAACCCATTGGACTTAAATCAACAACTTTGTCACTATGATTTCTAATGTTTTCTGCCATTAAATGTTCTAAAGAATGTAAGCCTGGCATTTCCATATGTTCTTTATTTGGTTGTTTGAAACGAATATCATATTTATGAATCATATCCCCATTTAAACCTTCCATTGTTCCCGCTAAGCGAATAAATGGTGCAACGACTTTTGTGTGATCCAAGTTGAAACTTTCGACGTTCATTTTTGTCATTGTTAATTCCTCCTATATAAATAAGCAATAAACTAAAGTATTGATAATATGTTGATTGTATCAATAGCTATCTAAATTTACAATTTGAATACTTAAAAAGTGCCTTAGGGTTTTGAATTGTTAGAAAATTTAGTAAATAAATAAAAAATTAGATGACATCTATGAACAAAACCGATAGAATAAGTAATAATTAATTTTAAACAACTCAATGACATATTGATTTAATGATATATAGGGCGAAAAAGGGAGATTTTGTAAAATGGAAATAAAACAACAATTATTAGATTATATAGAGACAAATAAATATAAGTATATTGAAATAAGTCATAGAATACATGAACGACCAGAGTTAGGTAATGAAGAGATATTTGCTTCGCGTATTTTAATTGATCAACTTAAAGATAACAACTTTGATATTGAAACAGATATTGCGGGTCATGCAACAGGGTTTATTGCAACATATGAAGCAGATAAGCCAGGTCCAGCAATTGGTTTTCTAGCTGAGTACGATGCATTACCAGGTTTAGGACATGCATGTGGACATAATATTATTGGTACTGCAAGTGTCTTAGCAGGTATTTCGTTAAAGCAAGTGATTGATCGCATAGGTGGGAAAGTTGTCGTACTTGGTTGTCCAGCTGAAGAAGGTGGAGAAAATGGTAGTGCTAAAGCATCCTATGTTAAAGCTGGCATTATTGATCAAATTGATGTTGCTTTAATGATACATCCAGGCAATGAAACATATAAGACCATTAATACTTTGGCTGTAGATGTTCTAGACGTTAAATTTTATGGTAAAAGTGCTCATGCCTCTGAAAATGCTGATGAAGCTTTAAATGCACTTGATGCCATGATCAGTTATTTTAATGGCGTAGCACAATTAAGACAACATATTAAAAGAGATCAACGCGTACATGGTGTCATACTTGATGGCGGTCAAGCTGCAAATATTATTCCAGATTATACACATGCACGTTTTTATACACGTGCAATGACGAGAAAGGAATTGGATATCTTAACTGAAAAGGTTAAGCAAATTGCTAAAGGGGCAGCAATACAAACTGGATGTGATTATGAATTTGGCCCAATTCAAAATGGAGTAAATGAATTTATCAAAGCACCAAAACTTGATGATTTATTTGAAAAATATGCTGTAGAGATTGGAGAAGCAGTCATTGATGATGATTTTGGTTATGGCTCAACAGATACGGGTAATGTTAGTCATATCGTTCCAACTATACACCCACATATTAAAATAGGTTCTAGAAATTTAGTTGGACATACGCACCGCTTTAGAGAAGCGGCAGCTAGTGTACACGGTGATCAAGCTTTAATCAATGGTGCAAAAATAATGGCATTAATGAGTTTGGAGCTAATTGAGCGCCCTCAATTATTAAAAGAAATAAAAGATGAACATGCACATTTGAAAGGGAATGGAAAGTAATGACTAATACAATTTATGAGCCTTTATTAACATTAAGTGATTTATATAATGACGATGTTGTTTATTCATCTAGACCATCATATATATCTAATCCATGGTTAAAACCTGATGAACATCAATCTAACTTTTTGACTGGCAGAGAATTACTAATTGCCAATCAATTTCCTGTCATTGTTCATGAAGCAAGTGTTACAGATAAACTTGATATGTTGTTTAAAGCGATAAATAAAGAAGTACCACAACAGATATATACATTTAATAATCAACAATCATATGAGCAATTGATTCAAAATTTAGCACACAAACAACATAAAAAGTTATATTTTCAATATATACATGACGAAACTATTTTAAATAAAAAGTATTATGCGCTTGATAAAGATGTCTTTGTAGCATTAAATAATAAAGCGCGAATTCCAGAATGGACTGATGGCAAGTATCTTCCTAATAGAGAAATCGTAGCCATTGAAGATTTCGAACAACGTATTAAGCATTGGGATTATCCATTTGTTATTAAACCAGGTGATGATTTGCCAACTGCTGGTGGTTATGGCGTGATGATTTGTTATAATGACGAAGATTTAGCTAAAGCTACTAAACGTATACAAGAAGCAACTGATGAAACAGAGTCACTGATCATTGAACAAAAAATTAATGAACGACAAAATTACTGTGTACAGTTTGCTTATTCAGAAGACATAGGTATTCAATACATTGGTTCTGCGACACAATTAACAGATCGTTATGGCTTTTATAATGGTAATGAAAATGCACAAGAAGTACCGCAACATGTGATTGAAGCAGGAAGACATATTATGGAAATTGGTGTTAGTCACGGCTTTTTTGGTATAGCAGGTTTCGATTTATTGGTAGACGACAATGATAATGTCTATGCTATTGATTTAAATTTTAGACAGAATGGTTCAACAAGTATGTTGTTGTTATCTAAAGAATTAAAGCAAGGTTATCAAAAATTTTATAGTTACCATTCTCAAGGTGATAATGAACACTTTTTCCAAACTATCTTACGTTATATTAAGCAGGGCGTATTATACCCTTTATCATATTATGATGGTGATTGGTATGGTAAGGATAAAGTCAATTCGAGATTTGGATGTATTTGGCATGGGGATTCTAAAGATGAAATTATTCGCAAAGAACAACAATTTTTAGCAGATGTTACAAATAACAAGTAATCATATAGCCAATCAAACGTTACTCATGACGGTGATTGGCTATTCATTTATTTTGAAACATTTTTAAAAATTATTATCGTGATAGTTGATGTGATATTTTTATTGCTTTCAATATGGTGTTAACAGAAATAAATTGTTTTAACGTAACATTGACTATAAAGATTGTGTCATTTAGTATTTGAAGTAATGATTATAAAAAAAAGTGAGGGTCTATGATGTCATATAAAACGTATTCGTTTTTTAGAGATATATTAATAAATGAATATATCTATTTTGCCTCTAAAAATAAACGACTAGTCCGTTTAGATTATGAAGGTGTATCTTATGTTGCTGTATGGACAGATGAAGAAATGGCTAAATCTTACCTGACAAATGAACACGTTCCATTTGATAAAGTAGTAAGAATGGATGTCGATCGTTTCGCGACATACGAGCTAGATGATTTGTTTGATGATCAAGATAAAGTACTAATCAATCATACTTCAGAAGATGATGGCATATTAATAAATGTTGTTAATTTAACACAAGAATTAATGACTGAATTAGATAAAATTCGCATCAAAGAATTTGTACAAGATGTTGCTAAATATGATGAAGTCTATGGTTTAACCAAAAAAGGTTATAAGCAATTTATTCTTATTAGTGAGAATGATGATAAAAATGAAAAACCTTATATTATGCCAGTATGGAGTATTAAAAATAGAGCAGCAAAAGTTCGTGATGAAGATTTTGAAGAGTGTGACTTAATCACAATAGAAGGTTCTGTATTTAGCGATTGGTTAGATGAATTACGAGATGATAATAAAGCAGTAGCTATTGATTTGAAATCAGGTGTAGTAGGTACAGTTGTTTCAGCACAGAAACTTTCTAATGAACTAACATTTTAATATTATGAAAATAAAACCATGACTCGATGTTACGTAAGTATATCGTTTAGTCATGGTTTTTACTATGCACTAAGATTTTATTGATTCAAATATAAAGCCCCAATTGCGCCAGAAAATGCACCATGTTCAATATAAAATGGTTTGCATCCTCTCAAGATTGTATAATCTTCTACTACTTCGCGTAATAATTGATTATTGTTAAACGATGAACCAATATAGACAATATTATCAGTATTAAACTCGCGTGCGACGGTAATCGCCATAGTAGTGATAACTTCGCCCACAACTCCGATAACGGATGCTAGTTTATTACTTGCATTAAAATCAGCATCTAAGTGATGTAATACATTACCAAAATTTGCAGCGGTTAAATCACCAGGAATAGGTGGTTCTGTATCTTTATAAATATGTTTTACTTTTAAATCAATGGCATTTCTATCGCCATGTTGAGCAAGGTTGGTTAATTCAGTGTAATCAGTCAATTGTGTTAATAAGTAACCTAAACCTTGAATCATACCACCACCAGTTCCAATACCACCAACACGTTGTTGTTCATGACCATCAAAATAATGTAATGAGGTGCCCGTTCCGACATTGGCGAATATGTATTGTGATATATCATGACCTTGATCTTTAAGTAACATACTTAAACCTTTAGATGCTGCATCGAATTCAACATAAATTTGACTAGGCTGAGATATATTTTCAGCAATTATTCCAGCATTGCCACCAGTTAGACTTATTTGTTCAATAGTTTGTTGGTTTAGCCATTCAATAACTTTATCTATATCTTTAGTTAATTCAGTACTATAAAAACGTTGGTTATCTTGCTCTTGAACGATCTTGATTAACGTACCTCCAGCATCAATGCCAACTTTCATACTATTCCCACCTTATTATTTATATTCTTAAATAATAGTATAGTAATATAGCTAAATTACAAGAGAAAGTTGATAATTTTTACAGAAGTTGGGAGTGGGATAGAAATAAATTTTAATTCGTAATCCCACACCGGCAAGAGTGACTAGTTTTTTTAAAATGTTGATAAATCAACGTATTAAAACTAGAAGGTTACTGCCAAACACGTTAAATTAAATGTAAAATGCTTTTTGTCCCAGACATAGTCTTTTATGGTGTATAAAGACTCAATAATATGGGTAAGTAATAGTAATATTTTATTAACATGGTTACAATTAAATGGGGTAAATTTTAAACAATTGAAACGATAGGGGAAATTGCAATGAATAAGGATAACACATTACATTTTGAAGGTATAACTTTAAAAGCGTTTGATGAACAGTATCGTGCTCAAATCAATGCATTTGAATTAAATGACAGACAACAAATATATTCGTCGCTGCCCAAAACGGTGATTGAAGATGCATTACAAGATCCAGATAGAATAGCTAATGTTGCCATAAATGATCAAGGGGATGTTGTAGGGTTCTTCGTGCTACATCAATATTATCAACATGAGGGGTATGATACACCAGAAAATGTAGTTTATATTCGTTCATTATCAATTAATGAACGTTATCAAGGATATGGTTATGGTACGAAAATTATGATGTCATTACCACAATATGTTCAACAATTATTTCCAGATTTTAATCATTTATATTTGGTTGTCGATGCTGAAAATGATAATGCATGGAATTTATATGAACGTGCCGGATTCATGCATACAGCAACTAAAGAAGAAGGTCCAATTGGCAAAGAAAGATTATATTATTTAGATCTAGATTCTAAACATGTGTCATCTTTACGATTGGTTGAAGAAAGTCGCTCAGATAAAACGAATGTACATATTATTAATTTAATTATCGACGACAGCAAGGTTGGTTTCATAGCACTTAAACAAGACGGTTCACGTATGAATATTGAAGCTATTGAAGTAGATAGAACATATCGCTTGAATGGCATTGGTTCAAGCGCCTTGAGACAACTTCCTACATATCTACGAAAAAATTATGATAACTTAACAGTCATGTCTATGATTTTATTCGGACAGAATAATGAATTTAAGGCATTATGTATTAACAGTAATTTTGTTGAAATAGAACAAACTGAAGATTATGTCGTTTTTGAAAAGTATTTAAATTATTAACAGTGATTGCGAAATATCATATTGTCATTTATAATTTAGTTTTGTTACTATATATAAATGAATTAAAACGTATAAATTATGATAATATCCTTTGAAAGGAAGTATTGGGCAATGAAAATTCAAGATTATACAAAAGAAATGGTTGATGAGAAATCATTTATCGATATGGCTTATACTTTATTAAATGATAAAGGCGAAACAATGAACTTATATGATATCATCGATGAGTTTAGAGCGTTAGGTGATTATGAATATGAAGATATCGAAACACGTGTCGTACAATTTTACACTGACTTAAATACGGATGGCCGCTTCTTAAATGTTGGTGAAAATTTATGGGGATTACGTGATTGGTATTCAGTTGACGATATTGAAGAAAAAATAGCGCCTACAATTCAAAAATTTGATATTTTAGATGATGACGAAGAAGATCAAAATCTTAAATTATTAGGTGAAGATGAATTAGACGACGATGATGATATACCAGCTGAAACAGATGATCAAGAAACATTAAATGATCCGGAAGATGAGCCTGTTGAAGAAGAAATTAATCATGCTGATATCGTTATTGAAGAAGACGATGAAGATGAATTAGAAGAAGACGAAGAAGCATTTGAAGACGAAGAAGATTTTAACGATTAAATTTAATAATTGACTTTTAAGCGAAAGATGATAAAATTTTATTCGGGCTCCTTTAAATAGGACACGTGTATAAAATTTATACGCTCCCCTTACAACATTTGTGAGAGGGAGCGTTTTTTTATTTAAATGGGTAAATCATTCTATGATAACTCAGTAGCTAAGATTGTATTGTGATGAATTTCAATATATGCTGTTTAATTTATAATGTAAGTTAAACAAGTTATTAATATGATTAACCATTACATAGCATTGTATTGAGTTTAATGATAATAACTGAAATACATGATTTTTACAATTGATGAGGAAGCATTCCCTTTAATAATTAGGAGGTCAGGATATGACAAAATTTATTTTTGTAACAGGTGGCGTAGTTTCATCTCTAGGGAAAGGAATCACAGCATCTTCTCTAGGTAGATTATTAAAAGATAGAGGTCTAAATGTAACAATTCAAAAATTCGATCCATATTTAAATGTTGACCCAGGAACAATGAGTCCTTATCAACACGGTGAAGTGTTTGTTACTGATGATGGTGCAGAAACAGATTTAGATTTAGGTCATTATGAAAGATTTATCGATATTAATTTAAATAAATTTTCAAATGTGACAGCTGGAAAAGTATACTCACACGTATTGAAAAAAGAACGTCGTGGGGATTATTTAGGTGGAACAGTTCAAGTAATTCCTCATATTACAAATGAGATTAAAGAGCGTTTGTTATTAGCAGGAGAGAGTACAAATGCTGATGTTGTCATTACTGAAATTGGTGGGACAACAGGGGATATCGAATCTTTACCGTTTATTGAAGCGATTCGTCAAATACGCAGTGATTTAGGTAGAGAAAATGTCATGTATGTGCATTGTACATTATTACCATATATTAAAGCTGCTGGTGAAATGAAGACGAAACCAACACAACATAGTGTTAAAGAATTAAGAGGCTTAGGTATTCAACCAGATTTAATCGTAGTTAGAACCGAGTATGAAATGACTCAAGATCTTAAAGATAAAATTGCATTATTCTGTGATATTAATAAAGAAAGTGTTATTGAATGTCGCGATGCAGATTCACTATATGAAATTCCGTTACAATTAAGCCAACAAAATATGGATGATATCGTTATTAAACGTTTACAACTTAACGCTAAATACGATACACAACTTGATGAATGGAAACATTTATTAGATATTGTTAATAATCTTGATGGTAAAATTACTATCGGACTTGTAGGTAAATATGTTAGCTTACAAGATGCATATTTATCAGTAGTTGAATCATTAAAACATGCTGGTTATCCATTTGCTAAAGATATTGAAATACGATGGATTGATTCAAGTAATGTTACTGATGAAAATGTAGCAGATTATTTAGCTGATGTAGATGGCATTTTAGTACCTGGCGGATTTGGTTATCGTGCTAGTGAAGGTAAAATCAGCGCAATCAAGTATGCTAGAGAAAACAATGTACCATACTTTGGTATTTGTCTTGGTATGCAATTAGCAACTGTTGAGTTTGCTAGAAATGTCCTAGGATTTGAAGGTGCGCATTCAGCAGAATTAGATCCAGCGACACCATATCCAATCATTGACTTACTTCCTGAACAAAAAGACATCGAAGATTTAGGTGGAACGTTACGCTTAGGTTTATATCCATGTTCAATTAAAGAAGACACTTTAGCACAAGATATTTATGGTAAAAGCGAAATAGAAGAAAGACATCGTCATCGTTATGAATTTAACAATGACTATAGAGAACAATTAGAAGCAAACGGTATGGTTATTTCTGGTACAAGCCCAGATGGACGTCTTGTAGAAATGATAGAAATTCCTGCTAACGACTTCTTTGTTGCTTGTCAATTCCACCCAGAATTTTTATCAAGACCAAATCGTCCACACCCAATTTTCAAAGCATTTATTGAAGCATCATTAAAACACCAACAATCTAAATAAAATATTTTATAAAAAATAGACCGGCTTCATCGTTATAGATATAGTGATGATGTCGGTCTTTAGTATTTAATAATCATGAAGTGAAAGTTATTACAATGATGTTATAACCTCAAGAGAGAGTATTTCAAAGTTCTAAATCTCTAGTCATTTCAATCATTTGCGTATAAATATCGTAATAAATATAATTTAATGCTATAGCATGAGGTTGAACAATTTTGTCGTAATCTTCTGTATAAACGATTGGTCTTGGTGTAGATAAATTAATAAAATGAACTAAATGGTCAGGAAAGTTATCAGACTTAGGTTTATTACAAATTAATACGACGTCAATATCTTGGTCGACGAGTTGCTGTAAATCATTAGCAACGTCATCAGTATATTCTGGAGCAAATAGTAATACGCGATCTGTTGAATCAATAGTATTGAAGTGTTCAATATCTCTTAGTTTGCGACTTGAGTCCATTTTTTCATGACTGTGTAATATAAATGTTTCGAAAAATTGTAAATCATCATAACCTTTGATGTAAACATAGCCTTCGCCGCCAATGGCTTGCATTAAACATTGTGCTGCCATTTGAATTTCTAAGGACTGATCTTCTAGTCTATTAAAAATACCAATAAGTTGTGTGTGTAAGATTTTTGACATTTATATCCTCCATTCTATTCACTCAATAATTGTAAATAAAGGATACTTATAATGCAACGACTTAAATTTTATAATAATGTATACGTTTGCATTTATTATAGCTATCGCATTTTTTGAAAAATACAAATTTATTATTGTATATTTAAATGCAATCATGCATAATCTTTGTTATAATTACTTTGAAAAATACGTGCACAAGCACTCAAGGAGGAACTTTCATGCCTTTAGTTTCAATGAAAGAAATGTTAATTGATGCAAAAGAAAATGGTTATGCAGTAGGACAATACAATATTAATAACTTAGAATTTACACAAGCAATTTTAGAAGCTTCACAAGAAGAAAATGCACCTGTAATTTTAGGTGTTTCTGAAGGTGCTGCTCGTTATATGAGTGGTTTCTACACAGTTGTTAAAATGGTAGAAGGTTTAATGCATGACTTAAACATAACTGTACCTGTAGCTATTCATTTAGACCATGGTTCAAGTTTTGACAAATGTAAAGAAGCAATCGACGCTGGTTTCACATCAGTTATGATTGATGCTTCACATAGCCCATTCGAAGAAAACGTAGCAACTACTAAAAAAGTAGTTGATTACGCACATGATAAAGGTGTTTCTGTTGAAGCTGAATTAGGTACTGTCGGTGGACAAGAAGATGACGTAGTTGCTGACGGCGTTATTTATGCAGACCCTAAAGAATGTCAAGAGTTAGTTGAAAAAACTGGCATTGATGCATTAGCACCAGCTTTAGGTTCAGTACACGGACCTTACAAAGGTGAACCAAAATTAGGATTTAAAGAAATGGAAGAAATCGGTGCTTCAACTGGTTTACCATTAGTATTACATGGTGGTACTGGTATCCCAACTAAAGACATCCAAAAAGCTATTCCATTTGGTACAGCTAAAATTAACGTAAACACTGAAAACCAAATTGCTTCAGCTAAAGCAGTTCGTGAAGTTTTAGACAACGACAAAGTTGTTTATGACCCACGTAAATACTTAGGACCAGCTCGTGAAGCAATCAAAGAAACAGTTAAAGGTAAAATTAAAGAGTTCGGTACTTCTAACCGTGCTAAATAATCACTTTTAAATATTACAACTGTATCGGATGATAAATCATTCATTACATTGTAAATATATTAAGTTAATTATTTCTTAATAAATTTAAGGCATTAAAATGTATCAAGTTGATATATTTTAATGCCTTTTTTAATTTTTGATTCATTTTATTATACAATGCAATTTGGAATGCGTAGATATCAAAACTATCAGTTTACTATGTTAGAGAACCTAAATATTCCAAACACTTATGATTGGTATTGCTTCAAAAAATGAAATTAGTGACAAATTAATTGGTGTATTGTCTAGCAAAGTAGCCATAATCATCTTTTCTTTATCACAATTTACGATACTATAATTTTTTTATGATATAATTATTGTGAAAAATATTAGTTATAAATAAAGAATTACTAATAATTCAAGGTGTTTTAAGTACTTATTATTAAATATCAGTCTAAAGACTATGGTAATAAATGAGAATAAACCATATATTAAAAATATGATATTTATTACTATATGACTTATTGTTAATTTTGTAGCTCAAAATAAAGTGTTTTACAAACAAAGTGTAATTAATTTATAATGCTAATAATGCAAAAATTAAAAAAAGTAACGGGCAAAGGAGAAAATGATATGGCTCAAGAGGTTATTAAAATAAGAGGTGGACGTACTCTTAATGGTGAAGTAAATATTAGTGGTGCCAAAAACAGTGCCGTAGCAATTATACCTGCAACATTATTAGCTCATGGACAAGTTAAACTTGAAGGTTTACCACAAATATCTGATGTTGAGACATTAGTAAGTTTATTAGAAGATTTAAACATCAAAACCGAGCTAAATGGTACTGAATTAAATGTAGATACCACTGAAATTGAGAATGCACCTCTACCTAATAATAAAGTCGAATCATTAAGAGCTTCTTACTATATGATGGGTGCGATGTTAGGTCGCTTTAAGAAATGTGTTATAGGTTTACCAGGCGGTTGTCCACTTGGGCCACGTCCTATAGATCAGCATATCAAAGGATTTAAAGCATTGGGTGCAGAAATAGATGAATCTAGTGAAACATCAATGAAAATTGAAGCAAAAGAGTTAAAAGGTGCACATATCTTTTTAGATATGGTAAGTGTTGGTGCAACAATTAATATTATGTTAGCAGCTGTACATGCCACTGGACAAACAGTAATAGAAAATGCAGCTAAAGAACCAGAAGTTGTTGATGTAGCGAACTTCTTAACTAGTATGGGTGCTAATATCAAAGGTGCTGGTACATCAACAATCAAAATTACTGGTGTTGAAAAGTTACATGGTTCTGAATATCAAGTTATACCTGATCGCATTGAAGCAGGTACATATATGTGTATAGCAGCTGCAAGTGGTGAAGAAATGGTGTTAAATAACATCGTTCCTAAACATGTTGAAACACTAATAGCAAAACTTGTTGAATTAGGCGTTGAAGTAGATGTAGAAGATGAACGAGTGATCATCAAAAAACACACTCCCTATCACTATGTTGACGTTAAAACTTTAGTTTATCCTGGTTTTGCGACTGATTTACAGCAACCTATCACACCATTATTATTTATGGCTGATGGCCCGTCATTTGTTACGGATACGATATATCCAGAACGTTTTAAGCATGTAGATGAATTACAACGTATGGGAGCCAACATTGAAGTAGACGAAGGCACTGCTACAATTAAACCTTCATCTCTTAAAGGTGCAGATGTATATGCTAGTGATTTAAGAGCCGGTGCTTGTCTTATTATTGCTGGTTTAATTGCTGAAGGTATCACTACTATATACAATGTTAATCATATTTATCGTGGATACACTGACATTGTTGAACATTTAAAATCACTTGGTGCAGATATTTGGACTGAAACAGTATAAATCACTGTGTGTTTTGTGGTATAATAAATATACTTCGAAAAAGAATGTCATATTATATTCAATTTCAATTTTGTATGAGAGGTGAAGATGATGGAAGTATGTCCGTATCTTGAAGAAACTTTCAAAATACTTGGTAGAAGTTGGAATGGATTAATCATTAATTATCTCTCAAGATGTAATGACAATTCAGCACACTTTTCCGATATGAAGAGAGATTTAAAAACAATCACGCCACGTGCGCTTAGTATCAAATTATCAGAATTAGCAGATTGGCAGTTAGTTGAAAAAAGAATCATTTCAACAAGTCCTGTAGCAATTATCTATGTTTTAACTGAAAAAGGACAAGCACTTGCGCAAGCATTGCAGCCTATTGAAGAATGGGCACAAAATTATGTAGATTTATCTGAAACACAAGAAGAAACTGCTAAATAATGCTATAAATTTGAAAGTTATTTTCGACTCAGTAATATGAATCGGAAGTAACTTTTTTATTATGAAAAATAATTAAGTGCAAATATAAACGTTATGATTTTGATAAGTCATATTATTTTCAAATTCAAGAGATTAAACGTATGATAATGACCATGATGTTTGAATAAACAGCATAATGGTTAAACAGAAAGTAAATCATTCTTGAGGAGTGAAAGATAAATGAGAAATTATACTAAACAATATATTAATGGTGAATGGGTCGATAGTTATAGTAATGATACAATCGACGTCATTAATCCAGCGAATGAAGAAGTCATTGGCAAAGTTGCTAAAGGTAATAAACAAGATGTTGACGATGCAGTAGAGGCGGCACATAATGTCTATTTAGAATTCCGTCACACGTCCGTGAAAGAAAGACAACAATTATTAGATAAAATTGTCAAAGAGTACGAAAACAGAAAAGATGATATTGTTCAAGCTATTACAGATGAATTAGGTTCACCACTAGAAATGTCAGAACGTGTGCATTATCAAATGGGGTTAAATCATTTTGCAGCAGCAAGAGATGCTTTAGATACATTTAATTTTGAAGAGCGTCGTGGTGATGATTTAGTTGTTAAAGAAGGAATTGGTGTATCCGGTCTAATTACACCATGGAATTTCCCTACAAATCAAACTTCATTAAAATTAGCAGCAGCATTTGCTTCTGGTAGTCCTGTCGTATTAAAACCTTCAGAAGAAACACCATTTGCTGCAGTTATATTAGCTGAAATATTTGATAAAGTTGGAGTACCTAAAGGTGTATTCAACTTAGTTAATGGTGACGGTGAAGGTGTTGGTAATCCATTAAGTGAACATCCAAAAGTACGTATGATGTCATTTACTGGTTCAGGTCCAACAGGTTCTAAAATTATGGAAAAAGCGGCAACTGACTTTAAAAAAGTATCTCTCGAATTAGGCGGTAAATCACCATATATCGTTTTAGATGATGTAGATATTAAAGAAGCTGCTAAAGCAACAACTGGTAAAGTTGTCAATAATACAGGTCAAGTTTGTACAGCTGGTACACGTGTATTAATACCAAATAGTATTAAAGAAGCATTTTTAACTGAATTAAAACAACAATTTAGCCAAGTACGTGTTGGCGATCCACGACAAGAAGGAACTCAAGTTGGTCCAATCATTAGTAAAAAACAATTTGATCAAGTTCAAAGTTATATAGATAAAGGTATCCAAGAAGGTGCTGAATTATTCTATGGTGGTCCTGGTAAACCAGAAGGACTTGAAAAAGGATATTTTGCTAGACCAACGATTTTTATCAATGTCGATAATCATATGACTATTGCTCAAGAAGAAATATTTGGTCCTGTAATGTCAGTCATCACATATAATGATGTAGATGAAGCAATTGAAATCGCCAATGATACAAAATATGGCTTAGCAGGTTATGTGATTGGTAATGATCAAGAAACATTACGTAAGGTTGCACGCTCAATTGAAGCGGGCACAGTTGAAATTAATGAGGCAGGTAGAAAACCTGACTTACCATTTGGTGGATATAAACAATCTGGCTTGGGACGCGAATGGGGCGACTATGGTATCGAAGAATTCCTAGAAGTTAAATCCATTGCTGGATACTACAAATAGGATGTCTTTAAAGTAGTCATAAGATATTGAAATATATTTTATAATAACAAGCTATTGAAAGATGGAAGTCATCTTTCGGTAGCTTGCTTTTGTTTTGCTAGTAACAAACTATATCGGTTCTCTATTTTTTAGGACTGATAAATAAAAAAAGAATAATTTAAAACGCACATTAATTTGAAGCCGAGACTCCTGAGGAACCGGGCCCCAACATAGAAAAATTCTATAAATAGAATTTTTACTGTAACGTGCCAGTTGGGGTAGGCTGAGACAGCACCCTAGGAAGGGACCCAACACAGAAAAACTGGTTGCCTGAAATAGGTTTACAGTTTATTAATTCATAATAAACTGCATAAGAGTTTCTAGCTATCAAGATAGCAGAAACTCTAACATGCAATGCAGGTTGGGCATTGGGGCCCCAGCAAAGAAAAATTCTGTCAACAGAATTTTTACTATAATGTGCAAGCTGGGGTGCGAGGCTTGAAAATTTAATTATGTATCAGTCAAATTTGGGAGAGAACCACTATATCTCAAAAATTCATTATTAACTTATAATTATTTGGCTTTTGAAAATTATTTTGTAATTAAAATGAAAATTTGCTATAGTTATTGATGTATTTATAACAGATTAAGCTAAATATTATAGAATGGTGAATTGTGCTATTTTACTCTAGCTTATCTTACTACTTACCAACTAAAAAATAATGAAATGGGTGTAAAATATATGCCTGAAAGAGAACGTACATCTCCTCAGTATGAATCATTCCACGAACTGTACAAGAATTACACTACTAAGGAACTCACTCAAAAAGCAAAGACACTTAAGTTATCAAATTACAGTAAATTAAATAAAAAAGAACTCGTGTTAGCCATTATGGAAGCGCAAATGGAAAAAGATGGTAACTATTATATGGAAGGTATTTTAGACGATATCCAACCAGATGGTTATGGTTTTTTACGCACAGTAAATTATTCTAAAGGTGAAAAGGATATTTATATCTCTGCTAGTCAAATTCGTCGTTTCGAAATCAAACGCGGTGATAAAGTAACAGGGAAAGTAAGAAAGCCTAAGGATAATGAAAAATATTATGGTCTATTACAAGTTGATTTTGTTAATGATCATAATGCAGAGGAAGTAAAAAAACGACCTCATTTCCAAGCGTTAACACCGCTATATCCAGATGAAAGAATACTATTAGAAACGGACTCAACAAGCTATTCAACAAGAATTATGGATTTAGTGACACCGATTGGTTTGGGACAACGTGGTTTAATTGTGGCACCACCAAAAGCAGGTAAAACATCACTGTTAAAAGAAATTGCCAATGCGATAAGTATTAATAAACCGGATGCTAAGTTGTTCATTTTATTAGTTGGTGAACGTCCTGAAGAGGTAACTGACATTGAACGTTCAGTTGAATCTGCAGAAGTGGTACATTCAACGTTTGATGAACCACCTGAACACCATGTTAAAGTTGCAGAATTATTACTTGAACGAGCAAAAAGACTTGTTGAAATTGGAGAAGACGTTATTATTTTAATGGATTCTATAACTAGATTAGCTAGAGCATACAACTTAGTTATACCACCAAGTGGTCGAACTTTATCAGGTGGTTTGGATCCAGCATCTTTACACAAGCCAAAAGCATTCTTTGGTGCAGCCAGAAATATCGAAGCAGGTGGTAGTTTAACTATTTTAGCGACTGCCCTAGTAGAAACAGGCTCACGAATGGACGATATGATTTACGAAGAGTTTAAAGGTACAGGTAATATGGAATTACATTTAGATCGTAAATTATCAGAACGTCGTATATTCCCAGCAATTGATATCGGTAGAAGCTCAACACGTAAAGAAGAATTATTAATTACTAAGGCTGAACTGGATACATTATGGCAATTACGTAATTTGTTTACTGATTCAACCGATTTTACAGAAAGATTTATTCGTAAACTTAAACGATCTAAAAATAACGCAGACTTCTTTAAACAGTTACAGAAATCTGCAGAAGAAAGTACAAAAACAGGTCGACCAATAATTTAAGAAACATTAGATAATGACTTGCGTTTTGTATTATTTACCATTATAATTACACAGTATCGGGTAAAAACTCACAAATAACTCTGTTCCAGATGGTTCAGGGCAAAGGAGCTGAAAATAATGAAACAAGGAATTCATCCTGAGTATCATCAAGTAATCTTTTTAGATACTACAACAAACTTTAAATTCTTAAGTGGTTCTACAAAAACGTCTTCTGAAATGATGGAATGGGAAGATGGTAAAGAATATCCAGTTATTCGCTTAGATATTTCATCTGATTCACATCCATTCTACACAGGACGTCAAAAATTCGCTGCTGCGGATGGACGTGTGGAACGTTTCAACAAAAAATTCGGTCTTAAATCAGACAACTAATGATATGGATTTTGATCTGTCTACAACCTATTATGGGTATGTAGGCAGTTTTTTTATTGTTATTATCTTTTTATTTGAGATTGTCTATTTTGGTTTTCTATTTTTCAGGACTGGTAAATAAAAAGCGAATAATTATGTATCAGTCCAATTTGGAAGAGAACCTCTATTTTCAGGTTTTCAGCCCAATTTATTAAATAACCTAATTTGATTAAAAAATTACATAGTAAATATATAGGAATATTACAAATGATATTTAGTAAAAAGCCATTTATGAATATTTGAAATATGATATAATAAGACGATTATGTTTTGAAAAAAGGTGGAACTCGCAATGTATGAAACTTACCATTCTGGTTGGATTGAATGTATCACAGGAAGTATGTTTAGTGGTAAATCAGAAGAATTAATTAGACGATTAAGAAGAGGTATTTACGCTAAACAAAAAGTTGTAGTTTTTAAACCGGCCATAGATGATCGATATCATAAAGAAAAAGTGGTCTCTCATAATGGTAATGCCATTGAAGCGGTTAATATATCTAGTGCAAGAGAAATAATGATGCATGATTTATCAGATGTTGATGTAATAGGGATAGATGAGGTACAATTTTTTGACGATGAAATAGTAAATATTGCTGAAAGATTGTCGTCAGATGGACATCGAGTAATAGTTGCAGGACTAGACATGGATTTTAGAGGAGAGCCTTTTGAACCAATGCCTAAATTGATGGCTGTTAGTGAACAAGTAACAAAATTACAAGCAGTTTGTGCAGTTTGTGGTTCATCTTCAAGTAGAACACAAAGATTGATAGATGGTAAACCAGCCAAAATAGATGATCCAATTATCTTAGTGGGTGCCAATGAAAGTTATGAACCACGTTGTCGTGCACATCATATAGTAGCACCTAGTGACAACAATAAGGAGGAATTATAGTGTTTGATCAGTTAGATATAGTAGAAGAGAGATATGAACAATTAAATGAATTATTAAGTGATCCAGATGTTGTAAATGATTCAGATAAATTACGTAAATATTCAAAAGAACAAGCAGATTTACAAAAAACAGTTGATGTATATCGAAGTTATAAAGCTAAAAAAGAAGAATTAGCAGATATAGAAGACATGTTAAATGAAACAGATGATAAAGAAGAAATTGCAATGTTAAAAGAAGAGAGTAGTGCTTTAAAAGATGAAATTCCATCAATTGAAGAAGAACTTAAATTCTTATTAATTCCTAAAGATCCAAATGATGACAAAGACGTTATTGTAGAAATTAGAGCTGCAGCAGGTGGCGATGAAGCCGCTATTTTTGCTGGGGACCTTATGCGTATGTATTCAAAATATGCAGAATCTCAAGGATTTAAAACAGAAATCGTGGAAGCCTCTGAAAGTGATCACGGTGGTTATAAAGAAATCAGTTTCCAAGTTTCTGGACATGGCGCCTACAGTAAATTGAAATTTGAAAATGGTGCACACCGCGTTCAACGTGTCCCAGAAACAGAATCAGGTGGTAGAATTCATACTTCTACAGCTACTGTTGCAGTATTACCAGAAGTTGAAGATGTTGAAATTGAAATTAGAAATGAAGACTTGAAAATTGATACGTATCGTTCAAGTGGTGCCGGTGGACAACACGTTAACACTACAGACTCAGCTGTACGTATTACCCATTTACCAACAGGTGTCATTGCAACCTCTTCTGAAAAGTCACAAATTCAAAACAGAGAAAAAGCAATGAAAGTATTGAAAGCAAGATTATATGATATGAAAGTTCAAGAAGAACAACAAAAATATGCTTCTCAACGTAAATCAGCTGTAGGTACTGGTGATCGCTCAGAACGTATTCGTACATATAACTATCCTCAAAGTCGTGTAACTGACCACCGTATTGGTTTAACTTTACAAAAATTAAATCAAATTATGGAAGGTCATTTAGAAGAAATTATAGATGCATTAACTTTATCTGAACAAACTGAGAAATTGAAAGAACTTAATAATGGTGAATTATAAAGATAAATTAGATGAAGCGATACAATTAGCACAGCAAAAAGGTTATGAACAAACACGAGCTGAATGGTTACTACTAGATGTATTTCGTTGGACTAGAACTGATTTTGTTGTTCATATGTATGATGAGATGTCTAAAACTGATATCATGAAATTTGATTTAGCTTTGCAAAGAATGCTTATTGGTGAACCCATTCAATATATTGTTGGCTTTGCTAGCTTTTATGGTAGAGATTTTGAAGTGAACAGCAATTGTTTAATTCCAAGACCTGAAACTGAAGAAGTTATGGTACATTTTTTAAAAAATATGAAAAATGGACAAACTGTGGCAGATATAGGGACAGGTAGTGGGGCATTAGCAGTTTCAATGGCTAAAGAACAACCTGATTTGCAAATTATAGCAACTGATGTAAGTTTAGACGCACTTCAAATTGCAAAATGTAATGCAGAAAAGCACAAAGTGAACATTCAATTTTTACATGGGAATGCTCTGAAACCATTAATTGCTGAAGGTATTAAACTTGATGGATTGATATCTAATCCACCATATATTGCTAAAAGCGAAATGTCATCCATGGCGAGAACTGTCACAAAGTTCGAACCACATCAAGCATTATTCGCTGAGCATAATGGGTATGCTGTTTATGAATCAATTATCGATGATCTGCCATTAGTCATGAAGACAAACGGAGTAGTGGTCTTTGAAATAGGATACCAACAAGGTACTACTTTAAAAAATATGATTCTACAGAAATACCCTGATAAAGATGTACACATCGTACAAGATATTAATGGGCACGATAGAATTGTGTCATTCAGATGGTAATGACGATGAATAAGAGGTTGGGACAAAAGTTAAACTCTAGTACACTATACTGTGCGCTGGTAGTTAGATTCACAATAAAAGTAGCTCTTTACAGTGTTTTAAATTTGTAACAAATACTGTATATTTCTGTGAGTATACTTGTATAACAAATAATTTTTAACAACTTTGTTGTATATTGTTTGTATTGAATCGTAAAACTTTATTGTCTTAACCTCTTTGTTTTATATTATGATTGAAAAGAAAGGTGTGGCTATATATGGAAACGAAAATATGGGATATGAGAGCATGTCATAATGATGTAACGCAACACCCAGATATTAAGGAAATTAAAAATGTTGTTGAACAAGGTGGATTAATAGGTTTGCCAACTGAAACAGTCTATGGCTTAGCGGCTAATGCCAAAGATGAGCAAGCTGTGAGCAAAATATATAAAGCTAAAGGTAGACCATCCGATAATCCACTTATTGTACATATACATGACATGAAGCAATTACACGATTTTACTTATAATATTGATCCTAGAGTCATTGAATTAATGACAGCGTTTTGGCCAGGACCTATATCATTTATTTTACCGTTAAAAGAAGGTTACCTGTGTTCAAAAGTAACTGGTGGACTTGAGTCTGTAGCTGTTAGAATGCCGAGTCATTCAGTTGGAAGACAAATTTTACAAGCTATTAATGAACCTTTGGCTGCACCAAGTGCTAATTTGAGTGGGAGACCTTCGCCAACGACTTTTGAACATGTATATCATGATTTGAATGGTAGAATAGATGGTATAATTCAAGCGAATCAAAGTGCAGAAGGATTAGAAAGTACCGTTTTAGATTGTACATCGTTTCCATTTAAAATTGCTCGTCCGGGTTCAATTACTGCATCGATGATTGAACAAGTGATACCTAACAGTGTAGTTGAATCAAATTATAATGATGCGGCACAGCCAATAGCACCAGGTATGAAATACAAACATTATTCACCTGAGACGTCATTAAAGATGATTACCGATTTGGCATCTATTGCACAATCATCGATGACAAATTTCTCAGCAGTAGCTTTTATAGTACCTAAAGATAAACAACGCTTTTTGCCTAAAGAAGCCAAATTTATTGAATTATGTAATAATGATCAAGACATACGAACTGCAAATCATAGACTGTATAGTATATTACATGATATAGATAAGAATGATGATATAAAAGAAGCTTATATTTATCGTTTTGAATTGAATGATCAAACAGAAGCTATTATTAATAGAATAACTAAAGCTGCTGCTAATCAAAGTGTAGAAGGAAGAGAAATATGAACATCATTTTTGTCTGTACAGGAAATACTTGCCGTAGTCCCTTAGCAGAAAGTATTGCACAAACGACAATGCCAGAGCATCAATTTGAATCTAGAGGTATATTTGCTTCGGATGGTCAAAATGTATCAATGTATGTAGAACAAATTATTGCAGCTCATTGTTTATCAAAAGCAACACGTTCTCAACAATTTACAATAGCAGATTTAGATGCAGATTTAATATTAACAATGTCTTCTCAACATAAAGAAACAATTAAGCACCAGTATGGCAACCAGGAACATGTCTATACACTGAGTGAGTTTGTAAATAATGATTATGAAGTTCACGATCCTTTTGGAGGCGATGAACAAACATATAAAGAAACATATCTACAATTAGAATCTTTAATTAAAGATTTGAAAGAAAAATTAACGAATATGAATTCTGTATAATTAGTATATGTTAAAGATTAAATAAGTTATAATAAAGGAGTGTAGCACTTTGCTATATTCCTTTTTTATTTTTACAGAAGGGTGGGCTCCAAATGCAAGAAGTGACATCGTTACTAAATGAATTGAAAGAAATGTCATTTTTTAACAAAGGTGAATTATGTATTATTGGTTGTTCAACATCAGAAGTTCTTGGTGAAGAAATTGGTTCTGTTGGTTCAATGGAAGTAGCAGAAACAATCTTTAAAGCATTGGATGTTGTGAGTGAAGAAACTGGTGTATCATTTGCTTTTCAAGGATGTGAACATATCAATAGGGCTGTCACAATAGAAAGGGCTGATTTTAATCCTTTAACAATGGAAGAAGTTTCTGTTGTACCTGATGTACATGCTGGTGGAAGTTTAGCGACTTTTGCCTATCAGCATATGAAGGATCCAATAGTTGTGGAGCATATCACGGTTCCATGTGGAATTGATATTGGTCAGACACTTATTGGTATGCATATTCGACATGTTTGCGTGCCAGTAAGGACGACTATTAAGCAAATTGGTCAAGCAAATGTAACCATTGCTTCATCAAGACCTAAAAAAATTGGTGGCGAACGTGCTAAATACCAATAAGTTTTTTGAAAGAAGGGGAGATTTTTATGTCTTATATCGCAAAGCAAGATAAAGTAATCGCAGAAGCTATTGAAAGAGAATTTCAGAGACAAAACGCCAACATTGAATTAATCGCATCAGAAAATTTTGTATCAGAAGCAGTCATGGAAGCCCAGGGGTCAGTTTTAACAAATAAATATGCTGAAGGCTATCCAGGACGACGATATTATGGTGGTTGTGAGTTTGTAGATGTAACAGAAAGTATTGCTATTGATCGTGCTAAAGCTTTATTTGGGGCAGAACATGTCAATGTACAACCACATTCAGGATCACAAGCTAATATGGCTGTGTATTTAGTAGCATTAGAGATGGGTGATACTGTACTTGGTATGAACTTAAGTCATGGTGGTCATTTGACACATGGGTCTCCAGTCAACTTTAGTGGTAAGTTTTATAACTTTGTCGAATATGGTGTTGATAAAGATACTGAATTAATTAACTACGATGAAGTCCGCAAATTAGCTTTAGAACATAAACCTAAATTAATTGTTGCTGGTGCATCAGCATACTCAAGAACGATTGATTTTAAAAAGTTCAAAGAAATTGCTGACGAAGTTAATGCGAAACTAATGGTTGATATGGCACATATTGCAGGGTTAGTAGCAGCAGGATTACACCCTAATCCAGTTGAATATGCAGACTTTGTAACAACAACAACACATAAAACATTACGTGGTCCGCGTGGTGGTATGATTTTATGTAAAGAACAATATAAAAAAGACATAGATAAAACAATCTTCCCAGGTATTCAAGGTGGACCTTTAGAACATGTAATAGCTGCCAAAGCAGTAGCATTTGGAGAAGCTTTAGAAAATGATTTTAAAGCATATCAACAACAAGTGATTGATAATGCTCGTGCGCTGTCAGAAACGTTAATCGCTGAAGGATTTAGAATTGTTTCTGGAGGGACAGATAATCATTTAGTAGCTGTAGATGTAAAAGGTTCTATTGGACTTACAGGTAAAGTAGCAGAAGAAACATTAGATGCAGTTGGTGTCACATGTAATAAAAATACAATTCCTTTTGACCAAGAAAAACCTTTTGTCACAAGTGGAATTCGCTTAGGTACACCTGCTGCAACAACACGAGGTTTTATTGAAGAAGACTTTAAAGAAGTGGCTAAAATTATCAGCTTAGCTTTAAAAAATCATGATGATGAAGCAAAACTTCAAGAAGCTAAAGATCGCGTGGCAAAATTAACAACAAAATATCCGTTATATCATTAAATATAGACAAGATAGGAGTAATATTATGAGTAAAGTACACGTTTTTGATCATCCATTAATTCAACACAAGTTGAGTTATATTAGAGATGTTAATACAGGAACTAAAGAATTTAGAGAACTTGTAGATGAAGTTGGTATGTTAATGGCTTATGAAGTGACTAGAGATTTAGAACTTCAAGACGTTGACATTGAGACACCAGTTACAAAAATGACTGCCAAACGCTTAGCTGGAAAAAAATTGGCTATTGTACCAATTTTACGTGCTGGTTTAGGTATGACAGATGGTATTTTAAGCTTAGTTCCAGCAGCAAGAGTAGGACACATCGGTCTATATCGTGATCCTGAAACGCTTAAAGCTGTGGAGTATTTCGTTAAGTTACCTCAAGATATTAGTGAAAGACAAATCATTGTAGTAGACCCAATGTTAGCAACTGGTGCATCAGCAATTGAAGCTATTTCTTCATTGAAAAAACGTGGTGCTAAGAATATTCGCTTTATGTGTCTAATCGCAGCGCCTGAGGGTGTAGAAAAAATGCAACAAGCTCATCCTGACGTCAATATTTATATTGCTGCATTAGATGATAAGTTAAATGAAAAAGCTTATATCACTCCAGGTTTAGGAGATGCTGGAGATAGATTATTTGGTACTAAATAGAAGAATCGGAGATTGATAGTTTGATGAAAAAGATTATGACAGTATTTGGAACAAGACCAGAAGCTATAAAAATGGCACCTTTAGTTAAAGCTCTAGAACAAGATGACATGCTTGAACCTGTTGTTGTAGTTACAGCGCAACATAGAGAAATGTTGGATTCAGTGCTTAATACCTTTGACATCAAACCAAAATATGATTTGAATATTATGAAACAAGGCCAAACACTGTCTGAAATGACAACTAAAGCTATGACACAGCTTGAAAATGTAATTCAACAAGAAGCGCCAGATATGGTACTTGTACACGGAGATACAATGACGACTTTCTCAGGAGGGTTAGCAGCTTTTTATAATCAAGTACCTATTGGCCATGTTGAAGCAGGATTAAGAAGTTATGATAAGTATTCTCCTTATCCTGAGGAAATGAATAGACAAATGGTTGGTGTTTTAGCTGATTTGCATTTTGCACCTACCAAGGATGCAGCGCAGCACTTGTTGGATGAACAAAAAGATAAAAATAGTGTCTTTATAACAGGGAACACTGCTATAGATGCAATGAAATATACCATTGCTGATAACTATCAATCTACAATTATTGATAAATATAGTCATAAGAAATATATTTTGATGACTGCACATAGAAGAGAAAACTTAGGGCAACCTATGGTGAATATTTTCAAAGCAGTTAAACAATTAATTGAAGAATTTGACGATTTAGCGTTAGTATATCCAATGCACAAAAACCCTAAAGTGAGAGAACTTGCTTATAAATATCTAGGACATAATGAACGCATTGAACTTATAGAACCGTTAGATGTTGTTGATTTTCATAATTTTGCTAAGGAAGCATTTCTAATTTTGACTGATTCTGGCGGTATTCAAGAAGAGGCACCATCACTGCATAAACCTGTATTAGTACTTAGGGAAGTTACTGAACGACCTGAAGGTGTAGAAGCAGGCACATTAAAAGTCGTAGGTACAGAGCAACACAATGTCTATGACGCAACTAAACAATTGATTGAAAATGACAAACTGTATCAACAAATGAGTCAAGCACAAAATCCGTATGGAGATGGTCAAGCATCTGACCGGATAATAAAGCATATTAAGTTTTATTTAGGACTTATTGATGATAAACCAGTAGATTTTCAATAAAAATAATATAAATTAATAAAATATGTCTAAATTGTGTCTGGATATTTCGAATTTTCGACAACCATTTGAATAGAATTGACACCGTATATCGCCTATATTATCATTTAGATTGTATGAGTGGAACGGTTTTCATGATCGATTACAGTCACACGGAGGCATAAAAATGAGTCGTTTCTACAACATTTTCAAACAATTTATCCAATATTATTTATATTTATTGTTAATATTAGCGATTGTGTATTTTTTTAATCATCTTCCTTTTATATTAGGTTTGATGATTGGCGTTATAGCTTCTATGATCAATACATACATCTTTGAAATATACTTAGATAATGCAAAAAAAGATGACACAATGCATATTTCTACCGGTAATATGTGGCGATATTTAGTTGCGATATTAGCTTGTATTATTTGGTATTTTAACAAAGAATCTATCAATATTATTGGTATTATTATTGGTTTGATGATTTCTTACGTTGTAGTTATCATACGTCCTTTACTAAAGGTGAGTAAATAAAGGAAGAAAGAGGTGAGATTATGGATCACAAATCCCCACTAGTGAGTTGGAATTTATTCGGTTTTGATATCGTTTTTAATTTAGCTAGTATACTGATGATAGTGGTAACTGCGCTTATTGTTTTATTTATAGCTATCATCTGTACACGTAATTTACAAAAACGACCAACTGGTAAACAAAATTTCATTGAATGGATTTTTGATTTCGTGAGGGGAATCATTGAAGGAAACATGGCTTGGAAAAAAGGTGGTCAATTCCACTTCTTAGCAGTTACTTTGATACTTTATATCTTTGTTGCTAATATGTTAGGACTTCCATTTTCAATTGTGACAAAAGATCACACATTATGGTGGAAATCACCTACAGCTGATGCGACAGTAACTTTAACATTGTCTACGACAGTAATATTGTTGACTCACTTTTATGGTATTAAAATGCGAGGTACTAAGAAATATCTTAAAGGTTATGTTCAACCATTCTGGCCACTGGCAATTATTAATGTCTTTGAAGAATTTACTTCAACGTTAACGCTTGGTTTGCGTTTGTACGGTAATATTTTTGCTGGTGAGATACTGTTAACATTATTAGCAGGTTTAGTATTTAATGAACCAGCATGGGGTTGGATTATTAGTATACCAGGCCTTATCGTTTGGCAAGCATTCTCAATATTTGTAGGCACTATCCAAGCATATATCTTTATTATGCTATCAATGGTTTATATGTCACATAAAGTGGCAGATGAACACTAACAAATTTTAAAATTATATACAATCACAGGAGGAAAATAAATTATGAATTTAATAGCAGCAGCAATCGCAATTGGTTTATCAGCATTAGGAGCAGGTATCGGTAACGGTCTTATCGTTTCAAGAACAGTAGAAGGTGTTGCACGTCAACCTGAAGCACGTGGTCAATTAATGGGTATTATGTTTATTGGTGTAGGTTTAGTTGAAGCATTACCTATCATCGGTGTAGTTATTGCCTTCATGACATTTGCTGGATAATTTACAGATAAAGGCGAAGTCTCATACAAATAGACTTTCGCCATTCGTTTTTATTTAACACTAGCGATTACTTTTATGAAAGGAGTGTCATGAACCCGTGACTGAAACAGCTAACTTATTCGTTCTTGGTGCAGCTGGCGGTGTTGAGTGGGGAACTGTTATCGTACAAGTCCTAACGTTCATCGTTTTACTGGCGTTACTTAAAAAATTCGCATGGGGTCCATTGAAACAAGTGATGGACAAACGTGAAAGAGATATTAATAAAGATATCGATGACGCTGAACAAGCAAAATTAAATGCACAAAAACTTGAAGAAGAAAACAAACAAAAATTAAAAGAGACGCAAGAAGAAGTTCAAAGAATATTAGAAGATGCAAAAGTTCAAGCACGTGAACAGCAAGAACAAATTATTCATGAAGCTAATGTTCGTGCAAACGGTATGATTGAAACAGCACAAAGTGAAATTAATAGCCAAAAAGAGCGTGCTATTGCTGATATCAATAATCAAGTATCTGAATTATCGGTATTAATAGCTTCTAAAGTGCTTAGAAAAGAAATTTCTGAGCAAGATCAAAAAGAATTGGTTGATAAGTATTTAAAAGAGGCAGGCGATAAATAATGGTTAAAGTAGCTAATAAATATGCTAAAGCATTATTTGATGTGTCTCTAGATACAAATAACTTAGAAGTCATTAATGAACAATTTGAAATAATCAATCAAGCTGTATCAGATAATATTAAAAACTTAGAAATGGTAGATAGTAATCCGACGCAAACTGCACAAGATCGTCGTAACTTAATTGATAATGTATTTGTAGATGTTAATCCATACATTAAAAATATGCTATATGTATTAGCAGATAATAGACATATTGCATTAGTAAGCGATGTGTTTAATGCATTTCAAGGATTCTATAATAAATACTATAATCAAGATTATGCAACAATTGAATCAACTTACGAATTGAGTCAAGAAGAATTAGATAAGATTATTAACCTTATTACTCAACAAACAAAGTTATCTAAAGTGATTGTAGATACTAAAATAAACCCAGATTTAATTGGTGGTTTTAGAGTTAAAGTTGGCACTACTGTTTTAGATGGAAGTGTAAGAAATGATCTTGTCCAACTACAAAGAAAATTTAAAAGAGCTAATTAATATTAAAGAGGAGTGACATAGATGGCCATCAAAGCTGAAGAAATCAGTGCATTACTTCGCTCACAAATTGAAAATTATGAGTCAGAAATGTCCGTAACAGATGTCGGTACTGTATTACAAATTGGTGATGGTATTGCATTAATACACGGATTAAATGACGTTATGGCTGGGGAACTAGTTGAATTCCATAACGGTGTTTTAGGTTTAGCACAAAACCTTGAAGAGTCTAATGTAGGTGTTGTTATTTTAGGACCATATACAGATATTACTGAGGGTGATGAGGTTAAACGTACTGGCCGCATTATGGAAGTACCAGTAGGCGAAGAATTAATTGGAAGAGTTGTAAATCCATTAGGCCAACCTATAGATGGACAAGGACCTATTAATACAACAAAAACACGTCCAGTTGAGAAAAAAGCAACTGGCGTAATGGATCGTAAATCTGTTGATGAACCATTACAAACAGGTATTAAAGCGATTGATGCCTTAGTTCCAATTGGTAGAGGTCAACGTGAGTTAATCATTGGTGACCGTCAAACAGGTAAGACTACTATTGCTATTGATACAATTTTAAATCAAAAAGATCAAGGAACTATTTGTATTTATGTTGCTATTGGTCAAAAGGATTCAACAGTAAGAGCAAACGTAGAAAAACTAAGACAAGCTGGAGCACTAGATTATACAATTATCGTAGCTGCATCAGCATCTGAGCCATCACCATTATTATATATTGCACCATATTCAGGTGTAACAATGGGTGAAGAGTTCATGTTTAATGGTAAACATGTATTAATTGTTTATGATGATTTAACAAAACAAGCAGCAGCTTATCGTGAATTATCATTACTTTTACGTAGACCTCCAGGTCGTGAAGCATATCCTGGTGACGTATTCTACTTGCATAGTAGACTACTTGAAAGAGCAGCAAAACTTAATGACGATTTAGGCGGCGGTTCAATTACGGCATTACCTATCATTGAAACACAAGCTGGGGATATTTCAGCTTACGTTCCAACAAACGTTATTTCTATTACTGATGGTCAAATCTTCTTACAATCTGACTTATTCTTCTCAGGTGTAAGACCAGCCATTAATGCTGGACAATCAGTATCACGTGTTGGTGGTTCTGCACAAATTAAAGCTATGAAAAAGGTTGCTGGGACATTACGTTTAGACCTAGCTTCATATAGAGAACTTGAATCATTTGCGCAATTTGGTTCTGATTTAGACGAATTCACAGCAAGCAAACTTGAACGCGGTAAACGTACAGTTGAAGTCTTAAAACAAGATCAAAATAAACCTTTACAAGTAGAGTATCAAGTATTAATTATTTATGCGTTAACTAAAGGATATTTAGATGATATTCCAGTTGTTGATATTAGTCGTTTTGAAGATGAATTAAACCACTGGGCAGATCAAAATGCTACTGAACTGTTAAATGAAATCAGAGAAACTGGTAGCTTACCAGATGCTGATAAATTTGATACAGCTATAAATAATTTCAAAAAAAGCTTTAGCAAATCTGAATAATATACAAGTTTAGTATAAGGTGGTGAGATAGTGGCTTCTCTTAAAGAAATTGATAGTCGAATAAAATCAACCAAAAAAATGAAGCAAATTACTAAAGCCATGAACATGGTTTCTAGTTCAAAGCTTCGTCGAGCTGAGAAAAATACAAAACAATTCACACCATATATGGATAAAATGCAAGATGCGATTACTGCGATTGCAGGCGGAAGTAGCAATACTAACCATCCAATGCTAAGACCTAGAACAATAACTAGAAGTGGTTATTTAGTCATCACTAGTGACAAAGGTTTAGCTGGTGCATATAGTGCCAATGTTCTTAAGAAAATGATTAGTGACATTGAAGCTAAGCACCAAGATAGCAGTGAATACAGTATTGTAGTCTTAGGTCAACAAGGTGTTGATTTTCTAAAAAATAGAGGTTATGAAGTTGAGTATTCTCAAGTTGATGTACCTGATCAACCATCATTTAAATCTATTCAAGCAATAGCTAACCATGCAATAGATTTATATAGTGAAGAGGAAATCGATGAATTAAATATATACTATAGTCATTATGTAAGTGTTCTTGAAAATAAACCTACAAAGAGACAAGTTTTACCATTATCTCAAGAAGATTCTAGTAAAGGTCAAGGACAAATGTCTTCATATGAATTTGAACCTGATAAAGAATCTATTTTGAGTGTAATTCTTCCTCAATATGTAGAAAGTTTAATTTATGGAACGATATTAGATGCAAAAGCTAGTGAGCATGCTACTCGTATGACTGCAATGAAAAATGCTACTGATAATGCAACTGAACTTATTGATGATTTATCATTACAATACAATAGAGCAAGACAAGCTGAAATTACACAACAAATCACTGAAATTGTTGGTGGTTCTTCAGCACTTGAGTAATATTTAAAGGAGGAAAATAGCATGGGAATTGGCCGTGTAACCCAAGTTATGGGTCCTGTAATTGACGTTCGATTTGAACATAATGAAGTTCCTAAAATTAATAATGCTTTAGTTATTGAAGTCCCTAAAGAAGAAGGCACAATTCAATTAACTTTAGAAGTGGCACTTCAATTAGGTGATGATGTTGTACGTACGATTGCAATGGACTCAACTGACGGTGTTCAAAGAGGCATGGATGTACAAGATACAGGTAAAGAAATTAGTGTTCCTGTAGGTGATGAAACTTTAGGACGAGTATTTAATGTATTAGGTGATGCGATTGATTTAAAAGGTGATGTTCCTGACTCAGTTCGTCGTGACCCTATCCATCGTCAAGCTCCAGCTTTTGATGAACTTTCAACAGAAGTTCAAATTCTTGAGACTGGTATTAAAGTAGTAGATTTATTAGCACCTTACATTAAAGGTGGTAAAATTGGTTTATTCGGTGGTGCCGGAGTAGGTAAAACTGTATTAATCCAAGAGTTAATTAATAATATCGCCCAAGAACATGGTGGTATTTCAGTATTCGCTGGTGTAGGTGAACGTACACGTGAAGGTAATGACTTATACTTCGAAATGAGCGATAGTGGTGTAATTAAGAAAACTGCAATGGTATTCGGTCAAATGAACGAACCACCTGGTGCACGTATGCGTGTTGCTTTATCTGGTTTAACAATGGCTGAATATTTCCGTGATGAACAAGGTCAAGACGTTTTACTATTTATCGATAACATTTTCAGATTTACTCAAGCTGGTTCTGAGGTTTCTGCCTTATTAGGTCGTATGCCATCAGCCGTAGGTTACCAACCAACGCTTGCAACTGAAATGGGTCAATTACAAGAACGTATTACATCTACTACTAAAGGGTCAGTAACATCTATTCAAGCAGTATTCGTACCAGCCGATGATTATACTGACCCTGCGCCTGCAACAGCATTTGCGCACTTAGATGCTACAACAAACTTAGAGCGTAAATTAACTGAAATGGGTATTTATCCTGCAGTAGATCCATTAGCATCTACTTCAAGAGCACTAGAACCTTCAATTGTTGGACAAGAGCATTATGAAGTAGCACGTGATGTACAATCTACATTACAAAAATATCGTGAATTACAAGATATTATTGCTATTTTAGGTATGGATGAATTATCAGATGAAGACAAGCAAACTGTTGAACGTGCACGTCGAATTCAATTCTTCTTATCTCAAAACTTCCATGTAGCTGAACAATTTACAGGTCAACAAGGTTCGTATGTACCTGTTAAAACAACAGTACAAAACTTTAAAGATATTTTAGAAGGCAAATATGACCATATTCCTGAAGATGCTTTCCGTTTAGTAGGAAGTATGGACGATGTAATTGCAAAAGCAAAAGATATGGGTGTTGAAGTATAAAATTAGGAGGAATGGATAATGAATACATTAAACCTAGATATTGTCACTCCTAATGGTTCTGTTTATGATCGCGATGACGTTGAACTTACTGTTATGCAAACAACAGCTGGTGAAATGGGTATCATGAGTGGACATATTCCAACTGTAGCTGCTTTAACAACTGGCTATGTAAAAGTAAACTTCCATAATGGAACTGAATATGTAGCAGTTAGCGATGGTTTCGTAGAAGTAAGACAACATAAAGTTTCTATCATAGTACAAACTGCTGAAACTGCTGCAGAAATTGATGTTGAACGTGCAAAATTAGCTAAAGCCAGAGCAGAGTCTCATTTGGAAAATGAAGACGATAATACTGATATTAATAGAGCTGAAAGAGCTTTACAAAGAGCAAATAACCGTTTGCGTGTGGCTGAATTAACATAACAAATTAAAAAGGTCGGAGATGACAAGGATCATCTTCGACCTTTTTTGTTATAGTGAAATTTATCGTTACATCTATATTTAACTATTATAGCTGTATGTAAATATAGCGAAAGACAAGGTATTTAGAGTAAAGGTAACATAAGAAATAATGAAGTCTAGGACAAAATCATCTTATACTTAATATGATATGAATAGTAGTAACTATCAGGATTGAAAAATATTGTTTAATCAGTATTTTTAAGCGTAATTAGTGCTGTCAAAGAATATTATAATCTAAGTTGTTTGGAAAATTTAGTTTGATAGCATTCTCACAAATATCTCAATATGGACAAAATTTAAATGAATAATGCTTAATACGTTTATTACCATTAATTTGGGTCAGCTCAGTTCACCATTCACTTATTTATTTTTAGCTAATTTTGAAGTTAAGAAATCTAAAAACGGGTATAAATGTTATATCATTATTTAAATATTTCATGTACAATGTAATACAGTAATCATAAGAGGTGACATTAATGGATTATTTAGGTCAATTTGCAGTTATCCATTTAGTATTACATGTAGTATGTATATGCATAGCATATTGGGCTTTACATTCAGTAAGATTAGACCAATTTTTCAAAAAAGGCTATACATTACAATTGCAAGTATGTATGATTTTTATTGCAATATTGTTAGGTACTGCAGTAAGCAATTTTATTGTAGATTTGTTACAATACTCAACGCAAGTGAAATATTTAATAAAATAAAGTAGACTCTATTATTTATTATTAAAAATAGCTATAATTAAATAATAATCGAATAATTATATAGAATTTAAATTAGGGAAATGTAAAAGTAATAGGAGTTATAAGTGGAGGATAAATGATGGATAAAATAGTAATTAAAGGTGGACATAGATTAACAGGTGAAGTTAAAGTTGAAGGTGCTAAAAATGCTGTTCTTCCAATACTAACAGCTTCATTATTGGCTTCTGATAAACCTAGTAAATTAGTTAATGTTCCAGCTTTAAGTGACGTAGAAACGATCAACAATGTGCTGTCAACGTTAAATGCGGATGTAACATATAAAAAAGAAGAAAATGCCGTTATTGTTGATGCAACAAGTACATTAAATGAAGAAGCACCATATGAATATGTAAGTAAAATGCGCGCAAGTATCTTAGTTATGGGCCCATTACTTGCAAGATTAGGTCACGCTATTGTTGCTTTACCAGGTGGTTGTGCGATTGGCAGTAGACCTATTGAACAACACATTAAAGGCTTTGAAGCACTTGGTGCAGATATTCACCTTGAAAATGGTAATATTTATGCTAATGCTAAAAATGGACTAAAAGGTACCTCTATTCATTTGGACTTCCCAAGTGTTGGAGCAACTCAAAATTTAATTATGGCAGCTTCTTTAGCTAATGGTAAAACAGTCATTGAAAATGCCGCTAAAGAGCCAGAAATCGTTGATTTAGCTAATTATATTAACGAAATGGGTGGTCGTATAACTGGAGCAGGAACTGATACGATTACGATAAATGGTGTCGATAGATTAGTTGGTGTTGAGCATGCGATTATTCCAGATAGAATTGAAGCAGGAACGCTATTAATTGCAGGTGCAATTACGCGTGGTGATGTATTAGTTCACGGTGCGATCAAAGAACATATGGCTAGTTTAGTTTATAAATTAGAAGAAATGGGTGTTCAACTTGAATACTTAGAAGACGCAATTCGTGTTACAGCAGATGATGAACTACAACCAGTTGATATTAAAACTTTACCACATCCTGGTTTCCCAACAGATATGCAATCTCAAATGATGGCATTATTATTAACAGCTAATGGTCATAAAGTTGTTACTGAAACTGTATTTGAAAATCGCTTCATGCATGTCGCTGAATTTAAACGTATGAATGCTAATATTAATGTTGAAGGTCGTAGTGCAAAAATTGAAGGTAAAAGTAGTTTACAAGGTGCTCAAGTTAAAGCAACGGATTTAAGAGCAGCGGCTGCATTAATATTAGCTGGTTTAGTTGCTGATGGTACAACACAAGTTACTGAATTAAAACATTTAGACAGAGGCTATGTAGATTTACATGGTAAATTAAAGCAATTAGGTGCAGATATCGTCAGAATTAACGATTAATCAAACATAGTTCAATTAATGGAGGCATTTTTAAAATGGAAACAATTTTTGATTATAACCAAATTAAACAAATTATACCTCATAGACAACCATTTTTATTAATTGATAAAGTTGTTGAGTATGAAGAAGGTACACGCTGTGTTGCTATTAAACAAGTTTCAGGTAATGAACCATTTTTCCAAGGTCATTTTCCTGATTATGCAGTTATGCCAGGTGTGTTAATTACTGAAGCACTTGCGCAAACAGGTGCAGTTGCTATTTTGAATAGCGAAGAAAATAAAGGTAAGATTGCTTTATTTGCAGGCATAGATAAATGTCGCTTTAAACGACAAGTTGTACCTGGAGACACATTAACATTAGAAGTTGAAATTACCAAAATTAAAGGACCAATAGGCAAAGGTAGTGCCAAAGCAACTGTAGATGGTCAATTAGCTTGTAGTTGTGAATTAACGTTCGCTATACAAGATGTAAAATAACAAGAAGGAGCCGAAGCTCCTTCTTTTTTTGTGGAAAATTTTAAATTTTTACTTATGGTTCGATTTTTTCTTCTTTTAGTTTTGGTTTTGACTGCATCATACGATTAAAAGTGACTTTTAGTTCTTCCCCAGATAAACCATCATCAATTAATTGTTCTAATAAACCTTCAGCATATTGTTGACGTAAAGTGTAGATATGACACTCAAAAACAATAGACATCGTTGTTGTAAAATTTCGTATACTTTTAACAGAAGCTTCAAAGAGAGCAGGATCATTAGATGGTCTAGTGATAACAACGCGTATATCTAATAATTGATCGTTTTGTTGATATGTTTTAAAGGTATCTATATGTTCATTTGAAATAACAATTTCTAACAGCCATCCAGTACCACTACGCTCTTTATTAATTATGACACCATCTTCTAGTTCATATTCAATAATTCCGCCATGTTCATTGACAATCTGAAATCGTACGGCTTTAAAAGTTTTCATATTTTCACATCCAAATTGTTTTATTTATATGATTTTTAAAAAATTCATGAAAAATGAAGCTAAAATATCATTAATTTCTTTAAATATAACAAATTTTTAGGTGTTAAAGCTATCAATATTTGTAAAATTGCTATTTTGACCTTATAAAAGAAAGTATTTAATATGTTTGATAAGGAGGTGATTAACACACGATATGTTAAACAAAATCGTCATAGTCGGAAGACTAACCAAAGATGTACAAATATTCGACAAGGAGGGTAGTAAAATAGCAACATTTTGTGTTGCAACTCAAAGAAATTATAAAGACGAAAACGATGAGTTTGTAAGTGATTATATTTTTTGTAAAGCTTTTGGTAAATTGGCAGTAAATATTGAAAAATATACAAACCAAGGTTCATTAGTCGGCATAACCGGCCAAATGCGCTCACGAAAATATGTCAAAGATGAACAAACACATTTTGTAACTGAATTATATGTTGAAACGATTAAATTTATGTCCCCTAAATCTAAAAATAATGAAATTCTTTCAGATAATGCTTATGATATTAACTCCAATAATATAGACAATCCTGACTTTCTAGAAATTTAATATTCCCAATCCACCTTAAATCATTTAAATCATCCTAATTTAACTTAACTCACTTCAATTATACTCAATAAAGTTGCTGCTATTATTTAATTCATTTTAAAGATTAATAATGAATTTGGCAGTGATACTCATAGTGGGACAGAAAGCATTTTATACTTAATATGCTACAATTGACAGTAATGGACTGGATTAAACCATGTTGATAAATCATTGTTTTATAAGTTTAGATAGTCTTGCCAAGATGAATGAATTTGAAAAATTTATTTATGTCCCACTACTAATTCTATGCATTCTCAGTCGAGGTAGAACAATAGAACTATTTTATAACATGTTGCTTTCTGTTCTACTTCGACTTGATTGTGTAATTTTTTAGGTGAAATACATACAATATTTCAAGAATGTTACATAACAAAAATAAATGTTTTATAAAAAATACTTTCATAGCCAAATGTATAAGTCATATTTAACAGTACAAACTTTAAATCTATTGTAAATGCAGTGTAAAATTCGGGGTTATTTTTTTATTTCACTGTAACCTACTATAAAATCACAGATGTTATGGTATGCATTGTAGAATTTTTAAAGAAAACAAAGCAATCACAGGAGGATTTTATATAATGAAAAAAACATTAATTGCTTCATCATTAGCAGTTGGTTTAGGCGTAGTGGCTGGAAATGCTGGTCATGACGCACATGCAAGCGAGGCAGACTTGAATAAAGCAGCTTTAGCTCAGATGGCACAATCAAATGATCAATCATTGAATGAAAATCCAATTGAAGCTGGCGCTTATAATTATACTTTTGACTATGAAGGATTTACTTATCATTTTGAATCTGATGGTACGCACTTTAGTTGGGAATATCATGCAACTGGTGCAGCAAATGCTGACGTAAGTGCACAAGCAACAACAGCAACAAATGAAACTGCACCTTCACAAGTGTCTGCGACGCAACAAGCAAATAGCGCACAACCACAACAAGTTTCAGCACCACAAACATCACAAATAAATGAACCTCAAACTACAGCTGTCAATGACACACAACAACAAGGTTCATCACAACAACAATCAGTGCAATCATCAAATAATACACAACAAGCAACGCAACAACAATCTAGTCAAGCAAGTTCAAATGATTCAAAAGCTGACAGTGGTTCATCAGTAAATGTAAACAGTCATTTACAACAAATCGCACAACGTGAATCTGGTGGCAACATTCATGCTATTAATCCAAGTTCAGGTGCGGCAGGTAAATATCAATTCTTACAATCAACTTGGGATTCAGTAGCACCTGCAGCATATAAAGGTGTATCACCAGCAAAAGCACCAGAACATGTTCAAGATGCTGCAGCTGTAAAATTATATAACACAGGCGGCCCTGGTCATTGGGTAACTGCATAATTTAAATAACGAAGTGGTTGGATAAGTCCAATCACTTTTTCTTTGTTACCAGGTATATTAATAAACAATTTAATGTGCACGTGACGTTACAACTTACAACGCTGCATGGCAATCCTAACCATCATTCCAATTTGTTACTGAATTATATATTAAGAAGAAAAATATAAAGACTGTTCTTATCAATAATTGCAATATTTGAAAAGATTGAAAACGTTTGCTAAAATTAAGTCATCATTAAAATTAAATAAAATACTACTAGGGGAGCTATTTAGGCTGAGATGATGTAATCAGACCCTTATGACCTGATTTGGTTAATACCAACGTAGGAAAGTAGTTGATGGTAGATTCGATTCTGTCTTTTTGTCATATAACTACTTCCTAATTGTTGGAAGTAGTTTTTTTATTGGAGGAATAAACATTGACACTATCTCAAGATTTGAAACAATTAGCACAACCAATCATTGATGATATTTATCACGATAACTTCGTTCAAAAGTTATTGACGGGAGAAATTAGTCCAGCAGTGTTGCGTCATTATTTACAAGCAGATGCAGCTTACTTAAAAGAATTTACTAATTTGTATGCCTTATTAATACCAAAAATGCCAAGTATGACAGATGTTAAATTTTTAGTAGAACAAATTGAGTTTATGGTTGATGGTGAAGTTGCTGCACACGATATTTTGGCTCAGTTTATTGGTGAACTATATGAAGATATTATTCAACAAAAAGTATGGCCGCCAAGTGGGGATCATTATATAAAACATATGTATTTTCAAGCTTATAGTCGTGAAAATGCTGTATACACAATTGTAGCGATGGCACCTTGTCCTTACATATATGCTGAAATTGCTAAAAGGGCATTACAAGATAAACATTTAAATAGGGAAAGTCAGACTGCACAATGGTTTGAATTTTATAGTACAGAAATGGATGACATTATTGACATATTTGATCAATTGATAGATCGTTTAAGCCAAACACTATCGCGTACAGATATTGAACAAGTTAAACGTGTATTTTTAGAAAGTTGTATCCATGAACGAAACTTCTTTAATATGGCTGATACACTCGAACAATGGGGATTTGGAGGACAAAATGATGAATAAACCCAAAATAGCTTTAACCATTGCTGGAACGGATCCAACAGGTGGTGCCGGTGTTATGGCAGATCTTAAATCATTTCATTCCTGTGGTGTCTATGGTATGGGCGTGATAACGAGTATAGTTGCCCAAAATACTTTAGGTGTTCAACATATACATAACTTAGAATCTTCTTGGGTTGAAGAACAATTAACGAGCGTCTTTATAGACGAATTGCCACATGCAATTAAAACAGGCATGATTGCCACTCATGAAACTATGCAAGTCATACGTCAATATTTATTGACATATCCAGATATACCTTATGTCATTGATCCAGTCATGTTAGCTAAAAGTGGAGATTCTCTAATGGACGATACTACGAAAAACAAATTACAACATACATTATTACCACTTGCTGATGTTGTAACGCCTAATTTGCCTGAAGCGGAAGAAATTACGGGCTTAAAAATTGACAGCGAAGAACAAATATACCAAGCAGGTAAAGTATTTATTAATGACATTGGTAGTAAGGGTGTTGTTATCAAAGGAGGACATGCTTCCGATATGGATATCGCCAAAGATTATTTATTTACTAAAGATAATGTACTAATTTTTGAAAACGAAAGGTTTGCTACTCAACATACACATGGAACTGGTTGTACATTTTCAGCAGTAATCACAGCAGAACTTGCCAAAGGGCGAACAATTGAGCAAGCTGTTGCTAAAGCGAAACAATACATTTCATTAAGTATTCAATATACGCCAGAAATTGGTCAAGGAAGAGGTCCCGTAAATCATTTTGCTTATATGAAGAAAGTGGGGTTAGATGATGAAATATCTTAATCAAATTAGAAGTGAACAACCTTTAGTTATTTGCTATACCAATGATGTAGTAAAGAATTTTACAGCAAATGGCTTACTTAGTTTAGGCGCAAGTCCTGCAATGAGTGAAGCACCTGAGGAAGCACAAGACTTTTATAATGTGGCCAGTGCACTATTAATTAATATTGGAACGCTAACTAACAGCAATGAGCAAGATATATTAAAAGTTGCACATATTGCAAATGATGTAGGGTTACCAATTGTTTTTGACCCTGTAGCAGTTGGAGCATCGACATATCGTAAACAATTTTGTCAAACATTTTTAAAGGAAATTGATGTTTCTGTCATTAAAGGTAATGCATCAGAAATATTGGCACTTATAGATGACACAGCCACTATGAAAGGGACTGATAGTGACAGTCAATTAGATACAGTAAATATTGCTCAACAAGCATATGAACGATATCGTACTGCTATTGTAGTTACAGGACAAGAAGATATCATTGTGCAAGATGGCCAAGTCATACGTTTATCTAATGGCAGCCCTTTACTAGCTAAAATTACTGGAGCAGGGTGTTTATTAGGAGGCATCATTGCAAGTTTTACTTTAAAAAATGATAAACCGACGAGCGAAGCTTTAGTAGAAGCCGTTAGTGTATATAATATTGCTGCAGAAATGGCTGAGCATCACCCACATTGTACCGGACCAGGAACATTTTTACCTTTATTACTAGATTCCATTTATCACTTTACAACTGAACATTATAAAAATAATTTAAAACAAGAAGAGGTTAAATCATGACATTTTCACCAAATATGTTGCAAGTCTATTTTATATGTGGAACACAAGATGTAAGACAAGATACCACGTTAACAAATGTCCTAACAGAAGCACTTGAAGCGGGCATTACATTATTTCAATTTAGAGAAAAGGGTGATAAAGCACTAAAAGGTGATGATAAAGAACATTTAGCATTAGAATTGAAGCACCTGTGTCATCAATTTAAGGTGCCGTTTATCGTCAATGATGATGTAGAGTTAGCGCTACGTATTAATGCAGATGGTATTCATGTTGGCCAAGATGATGACACAATTTCAACATTTATTGAGCGATTTGATGATAAGATTATAGGGTTGAGTATTAGTGATGAACAAGAATATCAGCATTCTGACTTGAGTGAAGTTGATTATATTGGCGTAGGACCGATGTATGATACGCCTTCTAAAAAAGATGCACATCCACCAGTGGGTCCTGCAATGATTACTAAATTGAAAAGTTACAATTCACATATGCCAATTGTAGCTATAGGTGGTATTACAGTAGCTAACACTCAAAATATTGTTAAAGCAGGTGCAGATGGTATTTCTGTTATTTCAGCCATCTCAAAGAGTGACAACATCACACAAACTGTTAAAGATTTTAGAAGTTATTTTAATAATTAGTTAAATTTTTCCACTTATTGTTTCATACGTACTCATTAATATGATAGAATAAATCCTATGTGAATATGATGATAGAGGTGGAAAAATGAAGAAAAAAGCGTTACTACCTTTGTTTTTGGGTATTATGGTCTTTTTAGCAGGGTGTGACTATTCTAAACCTGAAAAACGTAGTGGGTTTTTCTACAATACATTCGTAGATCCAATGAAAAATGTATTGGATTGGTTAGGAAGTCATTTATTAAATGACAATTATGGTTTGGCAATTATTATTTTGGTATTAGTAATTCGTATTATCTTATTACCTTTCATGTTATCAAACTATAAAAATAGTCATATGATGCGTCAAAAAATGAAGGTTGCTAAACCTGAAGTTGATGCAATTCAAGAAAAAGTTAAACGTGCACGTACGCAAGAAGAAAAAATGGCAGCAAACCAAGAATTAATGCAAGTATATAAAAAATATGATATGAATCCAATGAAGAGCATGATGGGTTGTTTACCAATGTTAATTCAAATGCCAATCATTATGGGATTATACTTTGTATTAAAAGATCAATTAGTAGATGGATTATTTAAGTATCCACATTTCTTATGGTTTAATCTTGGTCGTCCAGATATTTGGATTACAATTATTGCCGGTATCCTATACTTTGTTCAAGCATATGTATCTAGTAAAACAATGCCACAAGAACAACGTCAAATGGGTTACATGATGATGATTATATCTCCAATTATGATTATTTGGATTTCATTAAGTTCAGCATCTGCACTTGGCTTATATTGGTCAGTCAGTGCCGCATTCTTAGTTGTACAAACTCACTTTGCAAATCTTCATTACGAAAAAGTTGCTAAAAAAGAAGTACAACCGTTCATTGAAGAGTATGAAAGAGAACACGGTAAAGCAAAGAAAGCCAAAGGCAATCAAGTTGTGTCAAAAAAGAAAAAGAAATAAAATGATGACATTAATTATAAAAGCACTTAGACGGATGAACTGTCTAAGTGCTTTTATTTAGGCTTTATAATAAATTCGGTTGATAAGAAAAAGTTCACATTATTTTATCAACCGAATTTGGCAATGAGTTTAAAAAAAGAATAAAGATGTCTATTGTGTACTAATCCTTAGAATGGTTCCATTCTGTTAAAAACTGTTTAACAAATGACGCCATAAATTGATGTCGTTGTTGAGCAATATGACGTGCTGTTGTAGTGTGAATTAAATCTTTTAATTTAAATAATTTTTCATAGAAGTGTTTGATTGCTGAAGGTGGCAATTGATTAACATCTTGATGAGCCATCTCAGCATCAGTTAATTGCTCTGTCCACATTGGCTCATTAAAATGTCCTGCAAATTGAAATGTTCTAGCAATACCAATGGCTCCTATAGCATCAAGTCGATCTGCATCTCTAACAATTTGTCCTTCAATAGATAATGTAACATGATTATTTTGACCATTGTTGTAACTCATATGTTGAATAATATGCAAAATATGTTGTTGCATGTCTTGTGATAAATCAAGTGTCTGTAAAAATTGTGTTAAAGACTGTAACTGTATGTTTGAGTCAACCAGTTTATCGTCAACTGTATCATGAAGTAGAGCTGCTAAAGTGATAACCAAGGGTTGCGCTACATGTTCATGTTCAGCAATATACTCAGCTAATGAAGTTACACGATAAACGTGCGCAATATCATGTCCTGAAAAGTCATGTTGATGTATATTTTCCATAAATTGCTGTGCAGATTTAATACGTTCTTGATTATTCATAAATACTCCTTGAAAAATATAATATTATAAAATAGGTGACAATAATTGAGAAATACCTTCTTTAAATTTAATCCACCAACTACGTTTAGCATAACGTTCTTTAGTTAATTGGTAGGATACTGTTAAATCTTTTTGGAAAGCCTGTTTTAATTTTTGAGCAACTTGTTCATCGTAAATGAATGCATTGACTTCAAAATTTAAAGTAAAACTGCGATGATCCATATTCGCGGTACCGACACTAGCAATTTCATCATCAATAACTAATGTTTTAGAATGTAAGAACCCATCATTATAATGATAAACGTTAACACCTGCGTCTAAAAGAGAAGCTGCATTTTTCAAAGTAGCCCAAAAGACAAACATATGATCAGGTTTATTAGGTATCATAATGTTGACATCAACCCCACCTAATGCTGCAATTTTAATAGAGTCTAAAAAAGCTTGATCGGGAATAAAGTATGGAGACTGGATATATATAGATTTTTTTGCTGATGAAATCATTTTTAGATAGCCATATTTAATTTGCTCCCAATCTTCATCCGGTCCGCTTGAAGCAATTTGAATCCCAATGGTACCTCCTGAATTAACATCTGGGAAGTAGCGTTCGTCATAAGATAAATGGTCACGTGTAGATTGAGAGTTCCAATCAAGAATAAATCTTAATTGTAACGCATTGACAGCATCTCCAACGATTCTTAAATGCGTATCACGCCAATAGCCGAATTTTTTAGATTTACCGAGATATTCATCACCTACATTAAAGCCGCCAACATAACCAATTTGACCATCAATAATAACTATTTTACGGTGGTTACGATTATTCATACGTAAATTAATCAAAGGTAGTTTAGACGGAAAGAAAGCTTCTGCGTGTCCACCTTTGTTACGAAAGGCTTTTAAATCTTTTTTACGTAAATCTCTAGATCCCATATCATCATACAATATTTTTACTTCTACACCTTGTTCTGCTTTAAGAGAAAGCTCATGTAATAAGGTTTTGCCAAGGTCATCACTATGTATAATATAGTATTGAAAATGAATATAATCAGTGGCATTACGAATATCTTGAATTAAATCATCAAATTTATCCTGTCCATCTGTATATATTTTTAAATCATTATCAGTGGTTAAAAAGGCTGCATTATTATATAGCAACATTTGAATCATTTCTTTAAATTTAACGATTTGATAATTAGAATTGGAAAAATTGTTCTTTTGTAATGCTACTAATTGTTCATCTACGATAAGTTCAAGACCTTGCTTATCTGCTTTATCTAGTTTGAATATTTGATCGCGCTGTATTTGTCGACCTAATAGTAAATATAAAATAAAACCAAATAAAGGTAGAAAGACTAAAACGAGTAACCAAGCCCAAATAGAGTTAGCCGAACGACGTTCCATAAATATGATAGTAAATGCAAAAATTAAATTTAAAATAAATGCACTTAATAAAATGACGTTTAAAATAATATTCGAGTGTCTAAAGAAAATGGATAATAACTCTATCATTAGGAACCTCCGTAATTCTGAATTAACAATTGAATGACTAAATCTCATTAATTGTATCATGAAGTACATGAATTATCATGGTAATGTTAATTAAGCATAGAATCACTAAAAAATGAATCATGTTGACTACTAAGTTTGTGCGATATACTATTAACAAGAATGGAATAGGGAGTGAATATCATGACAGAACAAGATAATGCACATCATTCTGAACAAATTAAAACAAATCTGAAATCAAGATTAAATCGTATAGAAGGGCAAGTACGTGCCATTAATCGTATGATAGAAGATGATGTCTATTGTGATGATGTTTTAACACAAATTAGGGCTACTAGATCTGCTTTAAACAGTGTTGCAACAGTATTGTTAGAGCAGCATATGAAAAGTTGTATTATGAATAAAGTCAATCAAGGTGCTCAAGAAGAAGCAATGGAAGAACTGTTAGTTACATTTCAAAAATTAATGAAAGATTAGGAGACGTTATATGATAAACAATAGTGTAATTCATACTGCAGGTATTGAAACAGAAGAACAGGCACAACATGTATCTGCAATACTAAAAGCAATGATAGGTGTAAAATCAGCTAATGTTAACATCGTTGATGGCAGTGTTGAGGTTGAATATGAAACACCATCAAATCTTGATAGCATTGAAAAAGAAATCTATGACGCAGGCTATAAAGTTATTTATTAAATGGAAAGTATACAATATACTGCAAAAATGTAAAATTTATTAAAAAATTTGTAAATTATGTAGTAAAGGTAGGATGAATGGGGTAAGATATTAATGAAAGCTATCCAAACGAGGTGATAATAATGAAACGTCCAGAAAAGATTCAAAATGTAGTCAAACTATTGTCATCATTAGGTGTGAATATTAAAAAAACTAAATCTCGTTTAGATATTATTAATACGCTACCAGCATCTAATAAGGTAAGTCATGAATTAAAATAATTGACTGTATATGAGAAATATAATTAAATAACTTTTTATGTTGAATACAAAAGTTTGTAAGTGCTAATTAATGACCTAATATGAGCGTCATGATTAGCACTTTTTTCGATTTATAAACAACTCGTACAAAGTGTTCATGAACCTATCAATTTATCTTTAATACTTAAAATTTGCAACGAAAAAATCCTAGATAGTCAACAAAATTGCTGACTATCTAGGATTAAAAATAATTATATATGATGTTGTCTAAGTTTCAATTACTAGGATTTAGCATAATATAGGTCTTTATATTTTTTTGGTTCGTGGTAATAAATAGATAATATGACACCAATACCAGCCATTAAACTCCATAAAGAGCTACCGCCGTAACTGATAAATGGCAATGGTATACCTGTGATGGGTAGTAACTGAATCGTCATACCAATATTTTGTAAAATATGGAATACAAGTAAAGTTACATAACCAGCAATAAAAATTTTACTGAATTGATCTTCAGTTTTAGTAGCGAGTCTAATTAAATGGAAGATTAAAAATAAAAAGACTAAGATTAATAATACTGCGCCTAAAAACCCCATTTCTTCACCAATAACTGAAAAAATAAAGTCAGTATGATTTTCAGGAATATAAACTTCACCATGGTTGTATCCTTTACCAATTAATTGTCCAGAGCCAATTGCTTTAAGCGATTCTGTTAAATGGTAACCATCACCACTACTGTATGTGTATGGATCTAACCATGAATTGATACGTCCCATTTGATAAACTTGAACACCTAATAACTTTTCAATTAGTGAAGGAGCATACAATATGCCTAATATAACTGTAGCACCTATTACCATACCAGTGATGAAAATAGGGGCAAGTATACGCCAAGTTATACCACTAACTAACATGACACCACCTATAATTGCTGCTAATACTAAAGTTGTACCTAAATCATTTTGAAATAGGATTAACATACTTGGAATTAAAGACACACCGATAATTTTAAAGAATAACAATAAATCACTTTGAAATGACTTATTGAAAGTAAATTGATTATGTTTAGCTACAACCCTAGCAAGTACTAAAATAAGTATAATTTTCATAAATTCAGATGGTTGTATACTAATTGGACCAAAACTATACCAACTTTTTGCACCATTAATGATTGGTGTAATTGGAGATTCTGGAATTATCAATAAACCAATAAGTAATATATTAAAGATAATATACAAAATATATGTGTAATTTTTAATTTTTTTAGGTGATATTAGCATAATTATTACTGCTAATATTGTGCCTAATATATAATATAAAATTTGTCTTGTACCGAAATTAGCACTGTATTGGCCACCACCCATTGCTGAATTAATGAGTAATACACTAAATATAGCTAATACTGTAATCGTTGCTACTAATATCCAGTCTATTTTTCGTAACCAATGTTTATCCAGTTGCTGACGAGATGAATAGTTCATTTCTTACTCCTTTTAACCACACTTATAGTTATTTTAATTTTACATGACTTTTACTAAATTAGCTAGAATATCCAGATGATAAAACAACTAGAATACATAACGAAATAACATTGATAATCTTAAAGAGAACTGTAACATAATTAGATAGGGACGGTAAATATTCACATTATAGCGCTTATTTTGAAATGCAAAATAACAATAAAATATGATACTATTAAGGTTCAAAGATGCGTCGATTAAATGAAAATAATTAATAACCACATCAATTTTAATATATGATAGCTATGCTATTAATATATCATTGGAGGAAATTAACATGACCAAACAAAATATATGTATCGTTTTTGGTGGTAAAAGTGCAGAACATGAAGTGTCAATTTTAACTGCACAAAATGTCTTAAACGCAATTGATAAAGAAAAATATCACGTTGACATTATATACATTACGAACGATGGAGAATGGCGAAAACAAAGTGATATCACTGAACATATTGAATCAACTGATGATTTACAATTAGCAAATGGGGAAAGTGGCGAAATTTCTAAGTTAATTAAAGAAAGTAGTTCAGGTGAACCGTATGTAGCTGTCTTCCCATTATTACACGGACCAAACGGTGAAGATGGCACCATCCAAGGACTATTTGAAGTCTTAGACGTACCATACGTTGGTAATGGTGTATTATCGGCTGCAAGTTCAATGGATAAACTTGTAATGAAACAATTATTTGAACATAGAGGGCTACCTCAATTACCATATATTAGCTTTTTACGTTCTGAATATGAGAAGTATCAACATAATATTTTGAAATTAGTTAACGATAAATTAACCTATCCAGTATTTGTTAAACCAGCCAATTTAGGTTCAAGTGTTGGTATTAGTAAATGTAATAATGAGGAAGAACTAAAGCAAGGTATTGATGAAGCATTTCAATTTGACCGCAAACTTGTAATCGAACAAGGTGTTAATGCACGTGAAATTGAAGTAGCAGTTTTAGGGAATGACTATCCTGAAGCAACATGGCCTGGTGAAGTGGTCAAAGACGTTGCATTTTATGATTATAAATCAAAATATAAAGATGGTAATGTACAATTACAAATTCCAGCAGAATTAGATGACGATGTACAGTTAACTTTACGTAATATGGCACTAGAAGCATTTAAAGCAACAGATTGTTCTGGGTTAGTACGTGCAGACTTCTTTGTTACTGAAGATAACCAAATCTACATTAATGAGACAAATGCAATGCCTGGATTTACAGCATTTAGTATGTATCCTAAATTATGGGAAAATATGGGATTATCATATTCAGAATTGATAACTAAATTAATTGATCTAGCAAAAGAACGTTATGAAGATAAACAGAAAAACAAATATAAAATTGACTAATTGAGGTTGTTATTATGATTAATGTGACATTACAACAAGTAAAAGAATGGATACCTTGCGACATAGATAATCAATTTTTAGATAGAGCAATCAATGGTGTAACAATTGATTCAAGAGCAATCGCCAAAGATATGTTATTTATTCCTTTTAAAGGTGAGAACGTCGATGGACATCAATATGTAGCTCAAGCTCTGAATGATGGTGCTGGTGCATCGTTTTATCAAAAAGGAACTGAATTATCAGATGATGTGGTAGGACCAATTATTTGGGTCGAAGATACATTAACGGCTTTACAGCAACTTGCTGAAGCATATTTACGTTATGTTGACCCTAAAGTGATTGCAGTGACTGGTTCAAATGGCAAGACAACAACTAAGGATATGATAGAAAGTGTCTTGCATACAGAATTTAGGGTTAAAAAGACACAAGGTAATTATAATAATGAAATTGGTTTACCATTAACGATATTAGATCTTAATGAAGATACTGAAATTTCTATTCTAGAAATGGGGATGTCAGGTTTCCATGAAATTGAGTTATTATCAAATTTAGCTAAACCAGATATAGCAATTATTACAAATATCGGTGAATCTCATATGCAAGATTTAGGATCGAGAGAAGGCATCGCTCAAGCTAAAGCTGAAATAACGATTGGATTGAAAAAAAATGGCACATTTATTTATGATGGTGACGAACCACTATTGAAGCCACATGTTGATAAAGTAGCTAATGCCAAATGTATAAGTATCGGTTTGAATAACCAAAATGATTTAGTTTGTCATATTGAAGATAAAGAAATGAATGGTATTGCTTTTACTATTAATAATGAAGAAAGTTATGAACTACCTATATTAGGTGTACATAATATGAAGAATGCCACTATTGCTATTGCAGTAGGTAAAACGTTAGGTCTATCATATGATGTGATTTATAACAATATTAAACATGTAACATTAACAGGGATGAGAATGGAACAGCATGTTTTAGCTAATAATATTACAATTATTAATGATGCTTATAATGCAAGTCCTACGAGTATGAAAGCTGCAATTGATACATTAAGTGCATTACATGGGCGTAATATTATCATTTTAGCTGATGTGCTAGAATTAGGTCCTAATAGTCAAATGATGCATAAAGAAGTCGGAGAATATTTAAAACATAAACATATCGATATGCTATTCACTTATGGGGATGATGCTCAATTTATTCATCAGACAGGACAACATCATGTTGCGAGTGCAACACATTATCATGATAAACAACAATTGATTGATGATTTGCAACAACTTTTACAACCACAAGATAATATTTTGGTTAAAGGCTCAAGAGGTATGAAATTAGAAGATATTGTTAATGCTTTATTAAAATAACAAAAATTATTATATATGAACTTATAGTCCTAGATTGTTTATCTGGGGCTTTTATTTAGGTTCTCTCCCAAATTGGACTGATACATAATTATTTTTTAAGCCTCGCACCCCAGCTTGCACATTATTGTAAAAATTCTGTTGCCAGAATTTTTCTTTGCTGGGGCCCCAATGTTAAAAAGCAGCAATTCATCGTTATATAGTAATAAAACAGTTTTTCTGATAATGATGATACAAAGGTAAAACTTAAATTTGAAATAATAGTTAAATCGGTGATAGTGTAAAAATATTTTTTCTAACGTTTAACGATAATATAAAGTAACGCTTACATCTAATTAAACCCTAGCTTTTTGACAAAATTATGACAAAAAATAAGGCGAATTTGACATTATATTCGTGAATTGCTTTATTGCGATTAAAAATTTTTGGTGGTACTATAAAGAAGTTGATGAAATATTAATGAACTTATATGCAAAAGTATATTGAGAAATAAACAGGTAAAAAGGAGAATTATTTTGCAAAATTTTAAAGAACTAGGGGTTTCGGATAATACGGTTCAAACACTTGAATCTATGGGATTCAAGGAACCAACACCTATCCAGAAAGACAGTATCCCTTATGCGTTACAAGGAATTGATATCCTTGGACAAGCTCAAACCGGTACAGGTAAAACAGGAGCATTCGGAATTCCTTTAATTGAAAAAGTAGTAGGTAAACAAGGGGTTCAATCTTTAATTCTAGCACCTACTAGAGAATTAGCAATGCAAGTTGCTGAACAATTAAGAGAATTTAGCCGTGGACAAAATGTTCAAGTAGTTACTGTATTTGGTGGAATGCCTATCGAACGCCAAATTAAAGCCTTGAAAAAAGGGCCACAAATCGTAGTTGGTACACCAGGACGTGTCATCGACCATCTTAACCGCCGCACATTAAAAACAGACGGTATCCATACCTTAATATTGGATGAAGCGGATGAAATGATGAATATGGGATTCATCGATGATATGAGATTTATTATGGATAAGATTCCAGCACAACAACGTCAAACAATGTTGTTCTCTGCAACTATGCCTAAAGCAATCCAAGCTTTAGTACAACAATTTATGAAATCACCAAAAATTATTAAGACAATGAATAATGAAATGTCTGACCCACAAATCGAAGAATACTATACAATTGTTAAAGAGTTAGAGAAATTTGAAACATTTACGAATTTCTTAGACGTTCATCAACCTGAATTAGCAATCGTATTTGGACGTACTAAACGTCGTGTTGATGAATTAACAAGTGCGTTAATTTCAAAAGGGTATAAAGCTGAAGGCTTACATGGTGATATTACACAAGCGAAACGTTTAGAAGTCTTGAAGAAATTCAAAAATGATCAAATTAATATCTTAGTCGCTACAGACGTAGCAGCAAGAGGACTGGATATTTCAGGTGTTAGTCATGTTTATAACTTTGACATCCCACAAGATAAAGAAAGTTATACTCATCGTATTGGACGTACAGGCCGTGCGGGTAAAGAAGGGATTGCTGTAACATTCGTTAATCCAATTGAGATGGATTATATCAGACAAATTGAGGATGCTAGTGGTAGAAGAATGACAGCATTGCGCCCACCGCATCGTAAAGAAGTATTACAAGCACGTGAAGATGACATTAAAGAAAAAGTTGAAAGCTGGATGGCGAAAGAAACTGAATCTCGTTTAAAACGCATCGCAACTGAATTATTAAATGAATATAATGATGTTGATTTAGTAGCTGCATTACTACAAGAATTAGTAGAAGCGAATGATGAAGTTGAAGTTCAGTTAACTTTTGAAAAGCCATTAGCTAGTAAAGGTCGTGGCGGCAAAAATGGTGGTTCACGTGGAAGAAATAATAAACGTGGAAACCATAAATTTGATAGTAAAAGAAAACCTTCAAAAGGTGGCTATTCAAATAATAAAAAGAAATCTAACAAAAAATTTGACCGTAAAGACAATAAGAACGGTAACAAATCAATGAAAGGTCGCACATTTGCTGACCATCAAAAATAGATAATATTTTCAAATCTCGGATGCTAATGTATCCGAGATTTTTTAGGTTCTCTATTTTTAGGACTGATAAAGGTTCTCTATTTTTAGGACTGATAAAGGTTCTCTATTTTTAGGACTGATAAAGGTTCTCTATTTTTAGGACTGATAAAGGTTCTCTATTTTTAGGACTGATAAAGGTTCTCTATTTTTCAGGACTGATAAATAAAAAGTGAATAATTTAAAATATAAATTATTTTCAAGCCGAGACTCCTGAGGTAGGGACCCAACACAGAGAAATTGTGAAACAGTTTCTACAAGAAATGCAAGTTGAGCATTGGGCCCCAACATAGAAAAATTCTATAAATAGAATTTTTAATGTAACGCACAAGTTGGGCATTGGGGTCCCAGCAAAGAAAAATTCTGCCAACAGAATTTTAACTATAATGTGCAGGCTGGGGTGCGAGGCTTAAAAAATAATTATGTATCAGTCCAATTTGTTAGAGAACCGATTTTTTATTGATGGCCTATAACTAAAACTATAATGATACATCAAGGCGTCATTGTTTTCATGAAAGTACAGCGATGACTAGGAAAAACCTTACAATAAAATTTAACACTATTATATTTAATATTCGACAATAAATGTTGTAGTAAATGAAATTTATCATCATAAGTTGTTAGAAGGTTTGAATGAACTAAAAATGAAAGCTATGTTCATCATTGTCCTCTTAAGATACATGTATGAGATATGCTATAATATCAAGTAATAGTGAAGAAAAAGAAGTGAAAAATGAATGACATTGTGATCTTTTAGTTAGGAGTGTTGTCAATATGTCATCAGTACACGCTTTTAAGAAAAGTCCTAAATCAGCTTTATCATATTATATAGTGATTAGTATCATTAAATTTTTACAAGATATGGCATGGTATGTCATATTTTATTTATTATGGCGACATTTCGATTGGCACCCTTACTTGATTTATGTTCTCCTATTATTATTTATATTAAGTGTAGGTCAACTTATAATTACGCCATTATATAAGTATCGCTGTCTTTCTTATTCAGTAGCTCCTAATATGATTCAATATCGTTCTAAATGCTTTATAGAAACCATACAAGCTACAAAAATAGAAAGATTACAATATCTTCAAGTAAAGACAAACCCTATAAGCAGAATGTTTAAGTTATATCAAATAGTCTTTGTGACTGCAGGACATGAAGTCATCTTACCAATTCTAGATGAACAACAAACGAATATTATTCAAGAAGTAACTTTTAAACAATTGAGGGGAGTGGATGATGATGTCTAGTCCAAATAAACTTCACCCGATTTCATATGTAAATGGTTTAATTACAGCCATTAAACAAAATTTCTTTGTTTTTATTGTTTTTATATTCTTTCAGTTGAAAGATTTTGATTTTTCAAATCCTAAATCATACATATGGCCTGGCTTGTTATTTACTATTTTTGTTATAACTTATTGCAGTCAAATTATTAAAGCATATACGACGAGATATTGGATTGACAACGACAAATTTATCCTTACTAAAGGATTATTTAATAAAGAAAGAAAAGAATTAAATATTGAACGAATTCAATCAATTGATACGTCACAAACACTTATTAATCAATTGATAGGTGGGGTTGAACTTAAAATTAAGACGCCGAGTGATGGTATTGAGTTGAGTGTTATTACTAAAAAACAAAGTGAACTCATTGAACAACAAATCGATCATCTGCAGTTAGAAATATTAAACGGTAAAAATACAGAAGTTAACCAAATAAATCAAGATAAAGTTGATATTGAAATTAATAAAGATAGGGTCCAAGACAAAGATAAATACAATACCAATGATAAGCTTTTACAACAGCAAATTTATCATATGCCATTTAAACAGTTACTTTTTATGTCACTGACAAGTGGTGCCATTGGCTTAGCATTTGCGACAATCGGACCTACATTTGGTGTATTCTCTAACTTTATCCCATGGTCAAAACTAGGTGAGACATTTGGAGTGATTGCGCATGCTTTAACTATCACTATAATAGCGATAGTTGTTTGTATTATCGCTATAAGCTATGTTGTCGGAACAATTTTGAATATCATGAGATACTTTGATTTCTGTGTTACATATGATGCCAAGCAATTAAAAATTACGTATGGACTTTTTAACAAAAAGAAAATAACGGTTCCAACAGAAAGAGTTCAAGCTATCGTTGAGCAGCAATCATATGTAAGAAGAATATTTGGGTACACAGCCATTCATTTTATAATAACTAGTGATTTTAACATCAATAATGATAATGATGACGGTAATAACAATGGTAATATTATAGTTCTTCCTTTTATAAAAAGAAAACACGCATATCAAGTTATTCAAAAATTAATTCCAGAAATGGAATTTCAGCAGATAGTACCAGGGATGCCAAGGAAAGGGTTTCATAGACATTTTCTAATTCCAACGCTTGTTGTTATAGCTGTAACAGTATGCTGTTTATATTTTTGGTCACAATTTTTATGGTTAATAGTGTCTATGGCAACAATCGTGATTTTATTATTTATTGTCAAAGCTATCATTTATACTAAAAATGCTGGATTAAAAATAACTAATAATGAACTAACTATACGAACTATAACTTTATTCAATCGTCGAACATATTATTTAAAAAGAAATAAAATAATTGGATTTGACACCTTTCAACATCCGCTACTTAAACGTAGTCATTTAATTAACTTTAAAGTGATTATTGCCAAAGGTTTAGATAAGAAGAAAATAGGTTTGAAGTTTGCAACAGAGAAGCAAGTTCTCATACTTAAAGATTGGTTTGAAAGAGGTGAAAGTCATGAAAGAAATTAATTTTATGGCACCCAATGCCAAAAAAGTAATGAGATTAGGTGCGTTGTTAATATGGGTTACCTTAATAACGATAGTATTAATTGCTTTTAACTTACTAAATGGTTATCTTTGGCATATCATGTCAAATAGGATAGTAATAATATTAAGTATTATATTATGGCTATTAATAATGATAGTTATGTTATTGATAATGCCGAATTATCGCTATCATTATTTTCGCTATATTATTGATGAAGATGAAATTCGCATCAGGAGAGGTATCTTTTTTGTGAAAGAAAATATCATTCCGTATTTTCGTATTCAAAATATTGATATAAAAGAAGGCTTGTTAATGAGACGTTATCAATTAGCAACATTAACGTTATCAACAGCTGGTGGAAATTCACATATTGAGTTGATTAAAAATAAGCAAGCACAAATATTAAAACAAGTAATTAACGAAAAGCGGACAATAAGTTAGATGTAATTGTATAATCCAAAACAATTTTTAGTAAAAGAGGATATATTATGATTTATGGCATAGGTGTTGATTTAATAGAAATAGCAAGAATAAAAAAAGTGTACGCTAAACAACCAAAGTTAGTAGAACGTATTTTAACGTCAAATGAACAACAGAAATTTTATAAATTTAGCAATGAACAACGTAAAATTGAATTTTTAGCTGGACGTTTTGCAGTTAAAGAGGCCTTTAGTAAAGCTTTAGGAACAGGATTAGGACAACAAGTCTCATTTAATGATATTGATTGTTATAACGATGACTTAGGGAAACCATGTATTACTTATCCTGGTTACAAAGTACATGTTAGTATTACACATACAGAAAATTACGCAATGAGCCAAGTGTTATTAGAAATAGAAAAATAAACAAACTATATTAAGTAACTTGAGCAGATGAAGATAGAATAATTAATAATAGGAGGAATAATTATGGCAGATAAATATTACCGTTCGGCATATATCAATGTAGATTTAAATGCAGTAGCTGCAAATTTTAATACGATTAGCACGTTACACCACAATAAGACAGTTATTGCAGTAATTAAAGCCAACGCTTATGGATTAGGTAGTGTTAAAGTAGCACAGCATTTAATGAACCATGGGGCAACATTTTTTGCAGTGGCAACATTAGATGAAGCAATTGAACTTCGCATGCATGGTATCACTGCAAAAATATTAGTGTTAGGAGTTATTCCACCAGAAGACGTTGATAAAGCTATTCAGCATCGTGTAGCATTAACAGCACCATCCAAACAATGGTTAAAAGAAATGATTAAGAACATATCAAGTGATCAAATTAAGAAACTTTGGTTACATGTCAAAGTAGATACGGGTATGGGTAGACTAGGTATTAAAGAGAGTGATGAGTATCAAGAAGTGATTGATATAATTGCTCAACAAGAACAACTTGTCTTTGAAGGTGTATATACTCATTTTGCTTGCGCCGATGAACCAGGCGAATATACGACTGAACAATATCAATTATTTAAAGATATGGTGAATCAATTTGAAAAGCCTCAATATGTACATTGTCAAAATTCAGCAGCAACATTATTAATGGATGGTCAATTTTGTAATGCCGTCAGACCGGGAATAGCTTTATATGGATATTATCCATCTGAATATGTGAAAGATAATGTTAAAGTACACTTAAGACCTAGTATTCAACTAGTAACTAATGTTGTTCAAGTTAAATCTTTATTGGCAGGTGAATCAGTTAGCTATGGTGCCACTTATACTGCAACAGCAGCAACAAAAATAGCAGTTTTACCAATTGGGTATGCTGATGGTTACTTGAGAGTGATGCAAGGAAGTTATGTCAACGTAAATGGACATCAATGCGAAGTTATTGGTCGAGTTTGCATGGATCAAATGATTGTTAAAGCACCTGAAAATGTTAAAACGGGTGATTCAGTTATTTTATTTGATAATCATCGCGACAGTAAACAGTCTGTTGAACAAGCTGCTCATAAACAGCAAACAATTGTTTATGAAGTACTTTGTAATTTATCAAGAAGATTACCAAGAGTCTATCATGATGGTGATGACATAGATGTGACAAATGAATTATTAAAATAATATAGTCAGTATTATTAAAATTTGTTATCATAAAAGTAATTAAAGTACAATTAATAACTTTTGAACTCGGATGGAGGTTCTCATATGTTATCATTTAGCCAAAATAGAAGTCATAGTTTAGAACAATCTTTAAAAGAAGGATATTCACAAATGGCAGATTTAAATCTCTCCCTAGCGAACGAAGCTTTCCCAATAGAGTGCGAAGCATGTGATTGTAATGAATCATATTTATCTTCTAACTCGTCGAATGAATGATTAAAAGAGGCGATGTTTATTTAGCGGATTTATCACCAGTTCAAGGGTCTGAACAAGGGGGAGTAAGACCTGTAGTCATTATACAAAATGATACTGGTAATAAATATAGTCCTACTGTTATTGTGGCGGCAATAACAGGTAGGATAAATAAAGCCAAAATACCAACACACGTAGAAATTGAAAAAAAGAAATATAAACTTGATAAAGATTCAGTTATTTTACTTGAGCAAATACGAACGCTTGATAAGAAACGATTAAAAGAAAAGTTAACGTATTTATCAGAAAGTAAAATGAAGGAAGTAGATAATGCTTTAATTATAAGCTTAGGATTAACTACTTTAAGTCAACATAAACTTTCGTAGTTTATTATATGAATTTTTCAAAGACAAATAAAATAATGTTAGGAAGACAATAATTTTATAATAAAAATAACTTACTCATCTCAGCAAAATTAACAAGGATATTTTGCTAAAGTAGTTATTCATTATAAGCTTTGTATATAGTGTTTATTATAAATGGATGTCTTAAGTTTTTTAGCTTTAGGTGTTCAATCCTAAAGTTTTTTTTAACTTTACTGTTTGATTCTCTAAAAAAGTGGACTAATCATTGTCGGTTCTCTAACAAATTGGACTAATATATAATTAATTTTTCAAGCCTCGTACCCTAGCTTGCACATTTAGAGCTAGTTAGATTTACAATCTTTACTAGCTCTTGCCCAACTTGCACATTATTGTAAAAATTCTTTGCTAAGAATTTTTCTGTGTTGGGTCCCTATGCAGTTGCACAAATAGTGATAACTGTAATCCTTTAAAGCAACTTAGATTTTAATCTTTAGTAGCTTTTATGCAATTGTTGCGTTAGCAATCAATTGTAATCACTATATTTTTCTATGTT